>DASZON010000502.1:0-18758 GCA_035550755.1 Actinomycetota bacterium
GCCGTTCGCCCACCTGCCCCGGCTGCCCGCGGCCGCCTTCACGGCCACGCCCGTGGCCTGGCTGCTGGCCATCGCCGGGGCCCTGGCCACCGCCGGCCTGGCCGGCTTCCGCCGCCGCGACCTGGCCAGCGGCGCCTGACCTCGATCCGTCTCGGCGTCACCTCGGCTCCTGACCCGCCTTGCGGCGGGCCGGTGACGGGCGCAGTGCGCGGCGCCGGGTCGAGCCCCAGACCGTCAAGGCGAGGACGCCCAGCCACACCACGGCGAGCACGCCGGCCAGGGCGAGCGGGTAGTTGCCGGGCAGGACCGAGGTGTTGCCCGGCTGGGTGCGACGGCCGACACCGACGAGGACCGGCACACTGGCGATGGTGAGCACGCCGGAGGCGATCAGCCCGAGCTGCAGCGGCCAGCGCCGCGGCTCCGGCACCCGCTGGCGCAGGCTCCGACCGGTCAGCTGGACCAGCGGCGCGAGCACCAGGTCGTGGACCACCAGGAGTCCGACCAGCCACTTCGCCCAGACCAGCGGCATCGTCTGGGCGGCGTCCTTGACCAGTCCGGCCAGCCCGAACGCGGCAACGGCACCGCCGGCCGCCAGCCCGGCCCACCAGCGCCAGCCGGCCAGCGGCTCCGGCTGGTCCGGCGCGGCCGGCGGGTCGCTCACAGGACGGTCACCGACTCGAGCCACTTGGTCTGCATGACGCCCGGGTTGTTGGGCGCGATCAGCCGGACCGGGAAGCCGTGGTCGGGATGGAGAGCGGCGCCGTTGAGCTCAAGGGCGAGCAGGGTGTCGGGGTCCCAGGCATGGGCCGGGTTCAGCAGGGCGCTGGAGTAGCCGCCGCGCTGCAGCGACTGGACCCGGACGGCCGCGCCGGCCGGGGCGCCGGCCTCCTCGAGCAGGTCGCGCAATCGGACCCCGCGCCAGCTGGCTTCCTGGCTCCAGCCTTCGACGCAGCTGATCGGCAGCCGGACAGCGTGCCCCATTGGCCCGGCCATCCGCTCCCGCAGGTCGTCGAGGGTGAGCGTGGTCGGTCGGGCGCCCCGGCCGCCCACCGTGAGCCGCCAGCCCGGGTGGTCCAGCTTGTCAGCGACCCCGGCCGACCGGGCGTCCTTGTTCACCGGCAGGCCCTGGGGGCCGACACCCTGGCGCCTGGGCGAGAGCACGGCCAGGCGCCGCAGCGGGGTGAAGCTCGACCCGGCGGTGGTCAGCAACAGCAGCCCCGTCGCCACACCGGTGATGATCAGGAACCGGCGCCGTTCCGGATCGGGGGGCGCATCGGTCCGGGTCCGCTGGCTGGCCAGGGCACGGCGAACGACCGGGAGCTTGGCCGAGAGGTGGACGATGATCGCCCCGGTGACGATCCAGGCCGTCCAGTAGTGGGTCCTGATGAAGTCGAAACCCCAGCCGTACCAGTAGCCGATGTTCATCAGCCCGGTGACCAGCAGCAGCAGGGCCCCGCCGAGCAGCGGGACGATCCACGCCCGCTCGATCGCGTGGGCCAGGCCACGGACCGGTGGCCAGCGCCACAGGTTCGGGTAGGCCGACCACAGCTTGGCCAGCAGCACCGGGATCGCGGCGATCCCGCAGACGACATGGAGACCCTGGCTCCACCGGTAGAGCCAGACGGGCCGGCTCGGCCAGGCGAACCATCGCGGCGGTTGCTGGATGAGGTGCGACAGCAGCCCGGTCAGCAGGCACACCCCGAACAGGACGCCGAGCGCGACCCCGAGCACCGCGGTGGACCGTTCGCTCCTGGCCGGAGAGGTGAACTTGAGGCCCATGGGGCCAGCCTAGGAGGGCCGGTGGCGGCCCGGAGCCGGTGTTCCCAGGCTGTAAGGACTCGATCAGCGGTCGGAAAGACGCCGCTTGCCATTGGCCGCCGGCGGGTCGCCGGTCAGCGGCAGGCGGACGGTGAACTCGCAGCCGCCGACCACGTTGGCCACGCCGATGGCGCCGCCGTGGGCGTCGACCAGGCCACGGGCGATGGCCAGCCCGAGCCCGGCGCCCTTGGTCGAGCGGGCGGGATCACCCCGCCACAGCTGGTCGAAGACGCGGGGCAGGTCAGCGTCGGGGATGCCGCCGCAGCTGTCGGTGACCCGCATGACGGCGCTGCCGTTGGCGTCGGCGACGGCCACCCGCAGGCGGCCGCCGCGGGGGGTGTGGCGGATGCCGTTGACGACCAGGTTGGCCAGCACGCGTCCGAGCTGGTCGCGGCCGGCCAGCACCGGCCGATCGCCCTCCAGCCGGCACTCCAGCCGCACCCCGGCGGCGGCCGCTTCCGGCTCGAACCGGTCCAGGACCTCGGTGGCCAGGTCGGGCAGTGAGGTCGGCTCCAACTGCAGGCTGACCGCCCCGGCCTGGATGGCCGACAGCTCGAACAGGTCGTCGACCAGAGCGCTGAGCCGCTCCACGTTGGCGGTCAGGCCGGCCAGGTAGCGGCGCCGGGTCGCCTCGTCGGGGGCCAGGTCGTCGGCCAGGGCCTCGGCCAGGGCCCGCAGGCTGGCCAGCGGGGTGCGCAGGTCATGGGAGGCCCAGGCGATCAGGTCACGGCGTTCGCGCTCCAGGCGCCGCTCCCGCTCGCGGGCCTCGGCGAGGCGGCCAGCGGCGGCGTTCAGGGTCTCGGCGATCAGGGCGACCTCGGCCGTCCCCTGCACCCGGGCCCGGGCGGCCAGGTCGCCCGCCTCCAGCCGCCTGGCTGTCCCGGCGAGGGCCTCCAGGTCGGACGCGACCTGCCTGGCCGTGGCCACCCCGTAGGCCACCCCGGCCCCGGCGGCCACCGGGAGGGAGGCGAGCACGACGGCCAGGTCATGGCCGGACACGAGCATCTGGGCGCTCACCGCCCACAGGCCGGCCAGGGCCACGGCGGCCGTGACGGCCGCGGTCAGGGCACCCTGCCTGGCCACCTTGGCCCGCCGGCGGCGCAGCCGTCGCTGGAGCCAGAGCCCGGCCGCGACCACCGCCAGCGCGGCCAGGGTGATGACGGCCAGGAGCATCCCGGTGTCGCCTCGCGGGATCCCGACCAGGCTGGCCACCAGCGCGCTCCCGGCAAGGCCGGCCAGGAACCAGCCCAGTGGGGGCAGCCCGGACCAGCCGCGGACGCTCACGGCTCCACCGGGACGAGCCGGTAGCCGACGCCGTAGACGGTCTGCAGGCGCAGCGGGTTTGAGGGGTCGTCTTCGACCTTCGCCCGCAGCCGCCGCATATGCACGGTCACCGTCGAGGTGTCGCCCAGCCAGTTGTACTCCCAGACCTGGCGCAGCAGCTGGCCGCGGCTGAACACCTGGCGGGGGTGGGCGACCAGGAAGGCCAGCAGGTCGAACTCGCGGACGGTGAGGGCGATCGGCCGCCCGGCGACCGTGACCTCGCGGGTGACTGGGTCGACCTGGACGTCGCCGGCCCGCAGCGGCGGTGCCGGGCCACGCCCGTCGCCGGCCAGGGTCCGGCGCAGCACGCTGCGGACACGGGCGACGAGCTCGCGGGGGCTGAACGGCTTGACCACGTAGTCGTCGGCGCCCAGCTCCAGACCGACGATCCGGTCCGCCTCGTGGCCTTTGGCGGTCAGGATGATGATCGGGGTCGAGTCCGTCGCCCGGACCTGCCGGCACACCTCGAGGCCGTCCACGCCCGGCAGCATCAGGTCCAGAACGATCAGGTCCGGCGCGCCGGCGCTGAAGGCGGCCAGCGCGGCCGGGCCGTTCTCGGCCGCCTGGACGCGGTAGCCCTCCCGCTCCAGGTAGTGCTGGACCACCTCGCGGACGGTCGGCTCGTCGTCCACGACCAGGATCCGTTCCCCGGCCACACTCCCTCCTTCCAGCTTCGACGGTGGCACATCCCCGGTGGCCCCGCCAGGTCCGTCCCGAACCCGTCATCACTTCGTAAGCGCGATCGCGTTGCTCGACCACCCGCCGGCCGGCAAGCTGGCGATCATGCGTGTCCTGGTCGCCGGCGGGGCCGGCTTCGTCGGCAGCCACATCGTCGACCTCCTGGTCGAGTCCGGCCACGGGGTCGTCTCCCTGGACCGATTCCACCCGCGTGCCCACGCCGGCCGGCCCGCCTACCTGCGCGACGACGTCGAACACGTCGAGGCCGACCTGGCCGACCCGGCGGCGGCCGGGGTGCTCGATCGCGCCCTGGAGGGGGTCGACGCGGTCTGCCACCAGGCGGCCATGGTCGGCCTGGGCCGGGAGCTTGGCGACGTCGTCGACTACGTGCGCGACAACGACCTCGGCACCGCCGCCCTGCTGGCCGCCGTCGGCCGGCACCGGCGGGTCGGGCGGCTGGTGCTGGCCAGCTCGATGGTCGTCTACGGCGAGGGCGCCTACCGCTGCGGCGAGCATGGTCCGGTCCGCCCAAGGCCCCGTCCGGCGGCGCGCCTGGAGGCTGGCCGGTTCGAGCCGACCTGTCCGCGCTGTGGGGCAGATCTGGAGCCGGTCGCGGTCACCGAAGACGCCCCACCCGACCCGCGCAGCGTCTACGCCACCACCAAGCTCCACCAGGAGCAGCTGGCCGCCGCCGTCACCGCGGCCGGTGGGCCACCGGTGACCGTGCTGCGCTACCACAACGTGTACGGGCCGCGGATGCCCCGCGACACCCCCTATTCGGGGGTGGCGGCGATCTTCCGCAGCGCCCTGGCCGCCGGCCGGCCGCCGCGGGTGCTCGAGGACGGCCGCCAGCGGCGCGACTTCGTCCACGTGACCGACGTGGCCAGGGCCAACCTGCTCGCCCTCACCGCCCCCGAGCCGGTCGTCGGCGCCTTCAACGTGGCCAGCGGCCAGCCGCGCACAGTGGGGGAGCTGGCGGCCGCGCTCGCCGCCGCCACGGGTGGTCCCGCCCCCGAGGTGGTCGGCGGCTGGCGGGTCGGCGACGTCCGCCACGTGGTCGCCTCCCCGGACCTGGCCGCCGCCCGGCTCGGCTTCCGGGCCATGGTCGACTTCACCCACGGCATGGCCGAGTTCGCCGGGGCCGAGCTGCGCGACCCGGTCCCGGCCGGCGGCTAGCCCCTCGGCGGTCTCACCACCGGGTGGCGAACAGCACCTGGACCAGCAGGGTCTGGCCGACCAGCAGCCCGACCACCACCGGGACCCGGACGCGCCAGGCCAGCAGCTGGCGGACCACCGGGACCAGCACCAGCGGCACCAGGAACTGGAAGATGCGCTCGACCTCGCCCTTGGTGAAGCCCCACGAGGCGGCGGCGACCAGGGTGGCCACGGCGGCGGCGTCGACCGACGCCCAGGCGCGCTCGCGGACCACGCCGGCAACCCTGACGGCCAGGGCGGCCAGCAACGGCACCCCCAGCATCCCGGCGAAGGCGAGCAGGTCGCCGGGCAGCCAGTGGACCAGCGACCGGCCGGCCGACCCGGGGGCCGCCTGGTAGGCGCGGTGGACGGCCAGCACCGCGGCCGGCACGTCATAGCCGGTGGCCAGCCACAGGCAGCCGGCCAGGCCGACCACCACCGCGCCGGTCCCGGCGGCCCAACCCAGCACCCAGCCGCGGTCGGCGCGGAGCTGGCCGGCGGCGCGGACGCCCAGGAAGACCAGCAGCAGCACGGCCGCGTAGGTGAGCATCGAGGAGACCCATAGCAGCGCCCCGCCGGCCACCGCCCAGGCGGCCGAGCGCCGCATCAGCCCCCGGTGGGCGGCCAGGGCGGCGCCGCCGAGCACGGCCGCGAAGACCGCGTCGGCCGAGGTGGCCAGGTACAGCACGACCCCAGGAGCGACCACCCACAGGGCCAGGGCGAGGCGGCCGCCCCGCTCGCCCAGCTCGTCGCGGGCCATCCCGCCGGCCGCCACCGCCCCCAGGGACCCGATCGCGACCGTGGCCAACGCGGCCGCCGGCAGCCCGGGCCAGACCCGGGCGACCAGCGCGTACACCAGCATCGCCCCGGCCGGGTGGCCCGAGGCGTGGCTGGGCAGGCCGGGGAGAAGGTCCGGGAACTCGCGCAGGAACGTTGGCAGGGCGCCGACCCGACCGACCCCGGCCGGGTACTCCCCGGCGTAGTCGAACGGCGCCCACCACGCGTCCGGTCCGCCGGCCAGGGCGGCGACGGCGAGGGCCATGGCGGCGGCCAGGGCGGCCGAGGCAGCCACCCGCCAGGGCCAGGCGACCGGGGCCAGGTGAAGGACCAGCACGGCAGTGACCACGACCGCTGTCACCGGGAACGCGGCCGCCGCCCATCCGAAGGCAAGGTGCGGGTGGGGGAACACATAGAACGGGAAGCTGAAGTACCAGGGCACGCTCGGGACCTCGAACCCAACCCGGCCCCAGCCGCGCATCCACAGCGTGCCCAACGTCCCCGCGACCAGCACCACGACCGCGGCCGCCACCGTTGCCCTGGCGAACCGAGGGTCGGGCGGAGCCCCGGTCCGGTCCCGGGTCGCGGGCGGCCGGCCGATCCGGCGGCCACGGTCCGGCCGGCCCTGCCCGCCCGGCCCCCCCGGAGCTCTCGGCCCACCCAGCACCCGCATGGGACCGAGGCTAGCCACCAGCGATTGGGCCGGCGCGGCCCCGGGGGATCCGTCACCAGCCTGTAAGGGCGGCGCGAGAAGCTCGTCAGGGTCGGCCCCGACACTGGGCGGCATGGACCTGTCCGGCATCACCGTCGTGCTCCCGGCCCTCGACGAGGCCGCCGCCCTGCCGGCCGCGCTCGCCTCGTTCCCTGCTGGCGTGCACCTGCTGGTGGTCGACAACGGCTCCAGCGACGGTACGGCGGCGGTGGCCGCGGCCGCCGGGGCCCGGGTCGTCACCGAGCCCCGGCGGGGCTTCGGCGCCGCCTGCTGGGCCGGCGTGCAGGCGGCACCCGGTGCCGAGGTGGTGGTGTTCGCCGACGCCGACGGCTCCTTCGACGGCGCCGATCTGATCCGGGTTGCCGGGCCGGTGCTGTGTGGCCAGGCCGACCTGGTGGTCGGGTCGCGGACCGTCGGCGCCAGAGAGCCCGGGGCGATGACGCCGCTGGCGATGCTGACCAACCGGACGCTCGGGCTGGCCTGCCGGCTGCTGTTCGGTGTCCCGCTCTCCGACCTCGGACCCTTCCGGGCCATCCGCCGCGACACCCTGCTCGCCCTGGGTGTCCGTGACCGAGGCCAGGGCTGGCCGCTGGAGATGATCGGCCGGGCCGGCCAGGCCGGCCTGCGGGTGGTCGAGGTCCCGGTCCGCTACCGGCCCCGAGCCGGCGGTGCCAGCAAGGTGTCGGGATCGCTGCGCGGCAGCCTCCGCGCCACCGCGGCCATGGCCGCGGTCACCTGCCGGCTGCTGGCCGAACGGTCCCGGAACAGCGTACGAGCTGCGGCGGCGAGGCGGCCGGCGGCCGCGACCCGGTTCCGGGGCGCCGGCCGGTGACGCCGCCGGGGTGGGGGCACGGGCAGCGCCGGGACGCGCTGGCCGTGATCGCCAAGGAACCGGTGGCCGGGCTGGCCAAGACCCGCCTGATCCCGGCGCTGGGGGTGGCCGGGGCGGCCCGGGCGGCGGCGGCCATGCTGGACGACACCCTGGCGACGGTCCGGGCCAGCGGCGCGGAACCCTGGCTGTGCTTCGCGCCCGCCGAGGCCAGGGAGCGGCTCGGCCGCCTGGCGCCCGGGTTCGGGCTGCTGGCCCAGGCCCCCGGTGACCTCGGCGACCGCCTGGCTGCCTGCCTGGCCGACCTCCTCAGGGCGGGTGCCGACCGGGTGGCCATCGTCGGCGCCGACACCCCCCAGCTCCCGGTCGCCAGCTACCGGCGGGCGTTCGCCCTCCTGGACGAGGCCGACATCGTCCTCGGCCCGGCCCTGGACGGCGGCTACTACCTGGTCGCGGCCAAGGCGTCCCGGCCCGAGCTGTTCGTCGGCGTCCCGATGGGCACCGGGGTGGTCCTGGCCGAGACGCTGGCCCGAGCCGACAGGGGCGGGCTCCTGGTGGCGCTGCTGCCGCCGCTGCGCGACCTGGACCTGGTTGAGGACCTGGCCGCCGCTCTGGCCGCCGGCGACCTGGCTGCCGCCCCGGCCACCCGGGCGGCCGCCGCCGAGCTGCTCGCCTCCGTCGGGGCGGCGGTCCGGTGACCGGCGCCCCCGCCGCCGACCTGCTCGGTACCGCCATGGTGGACTTCGCGGCCGGCCGGCGGTCGCCCGTCTGGCTCCGGGTCGCGCCCGGGCGGCGGCTTCCCCACGACCTGGCCGCCTACTTCGCACCAGTCACCTTCTACGAACACTGGCTCCTCGGCCTGGCCGAGGGTCCGGTGCTCGACGTCGGCTGCGGGCCAGCCCGCCACGCCCGGCTCCTCCAGGCCCGCGGACTGGCGGCCATCGGGCTGGACCGGTCACTCCCAGCCATCGGCCTCGCCCGGTCGCTCGGGCTGCGGCACTGGCGGCACCTCGACGTCCGCTCCGGGCCGCTGCCGCCAGCCCGCACGGCCCTGTTGCTCGACGGCAACCTCGGCCTGGCCGGAACCCCGGCCGGCGCCGTGCAGCTCCTGCAGCGGCTGGCCACGGCCTGCGAGCCGGGCGGGCGACTCCTCGTGAGCGGACGCGCTCCCCGCCATGGCGGACTGCGGGCCATGGTCCTCCGGGACGAGTATCGGGACCGGGTCGGGCCGTGGGAGCGGTGGCTGCAGGCCGGGCTCCCGGCCGTCCTCGACCTGGCCGCCCCGGCGGGCTGGCGCCTGCGGTACTCCGCCACCGCGGGCGCCGACTACTGGGCCGCCCTGTCGCTCGACGCCCCTTGATGGCGCGACCGGCTGGCCAGGGCCCGGTGTCGCCGCGGATCGGACCCGTCCTGGTGGTGCTGCTGCTCGCCGGGGCGATCGGTGGCTGCTCGAGCGCTGGCCCGCTCGGAGAGTACCGGGCGGCGCGCACGTTGCACCTGGCCCCGGACGGACGCCTGATCGTCACCGACCTCGGCTCGGGCAGCAACGACGGCAAGGTGGTGGCCGTGGAGGTGGCCAGCGGCAGGCGGACCGTGCTGATGCGGGGCCTGCCGTCGACTCGCCACAGTGGGCAGGTCCACGCCGACCTCGCCGGCCCGAGCGGAGCGGCCATGGCCGCCGACGGGACCGTCTGTGTCGCGATCGGCGACGCCACCGCGGCCAACGCCGGGTTCGCCGCCCTGCGCTGCAGCAGTGGCCTGACGGTCGACCTGGAGGCGTTCCAGGCCGGCAACAAGCTCCCGAGCAATCCCTACGACGTCGTCTCCGACGGCGGCAAGGGGTGGTACGTCAGCGATGGAGCGGCCAACAACGTCGTGCACGTCGACCGGACTGGCAAGGTCACGATCGTCGCCTACGTTCCAGATCTCGCCGCGAGCGGGCTCGGCGACCGCCACGGTCAGGGCGTTCCGGCCGGGTTGGCCCTTGGCCCGGACCGCACGCTGTTCGTCGCCCTCTACGGCGGGGCGCCGTTCGACGGGCCCCCAGCGGCCGTCGTCTCCCTGCCACCGGCCGCCGCCAGCCGGAACGGCCGGGTCAAGCCCAGGCTGGTCGCGCTCGTGCAGCACCCGATCGCCCTGGCGGTGACCCCCGACGGGCTGGCCGTGGCGGACTACGGCGGCGCCCCGGGCGAGCGCGGCAAGGGCGAGCTACGCCTGCTCGCCGGCGCCGGCACGGCTGCTGTGGCCGCTGGTCCTGGCCGGCTGCTCGCCTCCGGGCTTGACCGGCCGACCGGCATCGCCAGGCTGCCGGACGGTCGCTGGACCATCGCCGAGACCAGCCACACCAGGCTCACCGTCCTTGGCAAGAGCCGCTCCTGAGGAGCCACGTCAGAACGACCCACGCATCGTGTTCCTGCTGGGGGCGGTCGGTCGGTGGGCGCGGAGTTGGACCACCTCCTTGGTGCTGGTGCGGGCCACGGTGGGATGAGCTGGCCGGCTGGGATCGGGATTGGGGCCTCTGCGGCGGTCGGTTGGAAGCGTCTGGCCGGGACAGTCATGGCGATGGCCTGGTGCGGGCGCTGGGTGTTGTAGTCGGCCACCCAGGCGTTCATCACCTGCTGGGCGTCGGTCGGGGAGTCGAAGCGGCGGCCGGTGAGCAGCTCGGCTCGGAGGCTCTTGTGGAAGCGTTCGATCTTGACGGCAACGCCGACCAGGACCACGAACTCAAGGCCGCCCTGTGGGCGGACGTCTGCGGCGGCCGTCCTCGGCCGGCAGACCCGACGCGGCAGGGAGTCGCCCGACCGGTCTGTCACGCGAGCCTGTCTGGGGCCGCTGCGCCCGCTCGATCGCCGCTTGCTGCCGTTCAGCCAGCGCCGCCGCCCGGTCTTGCGCGGCGGCCGCCCGATCCTGCGCCGCCGCCACCCGGTCCCTGGCCGCCGCCCGGCGCTCCCGCGCCGCCTGCTCCCGTGCGGCGGCCGCTTGCCCCCGGTCCTTGGCCGCGGCCGCCCGCTGCTCTTGCGCCGCCTGCTCCCGTGCGGCGGCCGCTCGCCCCCGGTCCTCAGCCGCCGTCGCCCGATCCTCGGCCGCTTGCCCCCGGTCCTCAGCCGCCGCCGCCCGATCCTCGGCGGCCAGCAGCCGCTCGGTCGCCGCCACCTCTCGATCGATCAGCAGCTGCTCCAAGGTCACGCCCTGGCCTGAGCCGCTGCGGACCGCCGCCTGGTCCCGAGCCACCGCCACCTGGTCCCGAGCCACCGCCGCCTGGTCCCGCTCGGTCGCCCCCTGCTCCCGGGTGCCGTCGACAACCACCCGGTCGGTCGGCACCCGGTCGCGCTGGTCGGCAGCCGCATCACGCCCCTGCGCGTCGGTGTCGCGCTGGTCGGCAGCCGCATCACGCCCCTGCGCGTCGGTGTCTCGCCAGTCGGCCGCGGCATCGCGCCGCTCGGCAAGGTCGTCGCGGCGGGCCGCCTGCTGGTCTCGCCGGTCGGCTGCCTGTTCAACGTCAGGGGACGGGCCATCCGGTGGCATCGCGTCACCCCCGTGGGGTTACGTCCCGCCCAAGGCGGGGCCTGCTTCGACACCACGATACAACCTGCCGCGCCGCCGGCGGGCGGCTTGCCCACGAGGCCGGTCGGCCGTCACCGCCTCGCTGGAGCGTGGTTGGCGCTCGCTGGCCGTGCCCTCCGCGTGCCAGTAGCAGGCCCGGACGACGGGAACGGACGCGTCTTCCAAGCTCGGGACCGTGGGGCCACATCGGGGCCACATCCGGGCCACGAACGACCGGATCGCAGCGGACAACAACGGTCACCAGCGGTCCCGCTTCCTCCCAGGTCATGTGCCAAATTCGGCCAGGTGGCGCAGGTCGCCTCCACCGGCCGGCACTCTCTCGCACAGAGGGAGCCAGCGCTTCAACTCCCGCACCACCAGCAGCGAGCGCTCGCCCGCGCGTCCATTGGCCGTCAACGGCAGCAAAGGCAAGCTCGGTACCTTCGACGGCCCTTCGCCACACTGGCGCGTGAACGTGCCAGGCGACTGGCTACGGCGGCGCCCTCCAACCAGGGCCCTGGCGAGGGCCCTCGTCGAGCACAGGACCCGCCAGCAGCTCAGGCGTCCGCTGGGCCTGTGCCAGCCTCACCATCTGGCTGCTCCGGCCTGGCCTTGGCCGGCCGGGTCCGCCAGTTGGGCAGGGGCTTGCCGGCGGCGACCTCGGCGGCCACCTCGGTCAGCTTGCGCCCCGAGGACCGGGCCGCCCGACGCAGATGGGTGAACGCCTCCTGATCGTCCAGGCGTTCGCGTTCCATCAGGGCCCCCTTGGCCCGCTCGATCAAGCTCCGCGAGTCCAACGCCGTCTGGAGCTGGTCGGCCAACGCCCCCCGCAGCTGCGCCTTGGCGGCCGCGCTGAGCAGGCTGGCCACCACCCCGGCATAGGCCTGCAAGGCCGTCAGCTCGCTGTCGTCCCAGCCCCGCGGCTCGGCCACATACACATCCAGGGTGCCGATCGGGCCACCACCCAGGTCCACCGGGACACTCAGCCCTGAGCGGATGTGGACCTCGACGAACGTCAGGGTGATCTCGCCCCAGCGGCGCTCCAGGGTGGCGTCGTGCATCACCGCCGGCCGGCCGCTGGTGAACGCCTCCATGCAGGGGCCGGCCGCGAACACCTCCTGGTTGTCCTCCAGGGTCTGGGCGCGCTGGTCCGACGCGCTGGCCCACCGCAGGGCGCCGTCGATGTCGACCAGCATCACCCCGGCCGCGTCGGCGTCGAACAGACTCTTGGCCGCCTGGACGGCCTGCTGCAGGGTGACGGGCAGATCCTGGTCGGGCTGCAGGCCAGTCAGGGTGCCGATGCTCTTGGCCAGCATCGACGGGTCGATGGGCATACGCCATGCCTTTGGTTCCGGTCGCCGAACTGGCGAACCCGTTCAACAGGCCAGGCATGACGATGGCCCTGGGGTGCCGATCAGGCCCAACAGCCCCACGAGATCGTGTGGGCTAGCACCGACCCTCCAGAACAGAAGGATCGACCAGCTCACCATACGCTTCGCCAGCCCACCGCGATAGCCAAGGTGGTCACGACCGTGTCCAGCAGATTGGCGCTCCGGCCACCGGGTTAGCCTCTGGTGGCTGCCCCGGTCGCTGACCTCGGTCGGTGGGCCGGTACCGGCCCACCGGAGAGCACAGGCCCAGACCCCGTCTGCCACGTCGGGCGACCGGGGCGGCCTCCCCGCCGTCACGGCCACGCCCCCGCCGGAGGGTCAGTCCCTGACCAGGCCGGCCCGCAGGCCCGTACGGTCCCCGCCGAGCCACCCCAGCGATCTGCCAACACGGCTCGGATCGACCTGGACGGGCCTCACCCATCGGCCAAGCTAGTGCCACCGCTGCCAGTAGGAGGAGAGCTGGCTGTGCTTGCCGCTGGCCCGCCGATGCCTTGCCGGTCGGGGACGTGCGCCTGGTCCTTGTCCACTGAGTCGGCGAAGCCGGCGGCGATGGTGAGGTCGAGCTTTGCGATCTCGGCATCCACCGCTGGGCGGTTCTCGGGGCGGACGGCTTCCTGCAGATCCTCGAGCAGCGCCCGCAGCCGCCGCATGACCTGGATGCTGCTAGATCCGTACTCGCGGATCTCGGTGACTGCCAGCGTCAGGTAGTCCCCCCAGGTTCGTCCGGGCATGAGCAGCCGGGGATCGCCTTCCCGGTCCCGGAACGTGAGCGGCCCGTGGAGTGACGTGGAGCCGAGGAGCCGAAGCACGTTGCCCAGGTGATCCAGCGCTTGAACGGCGGTGGTGGGGTCGTTGATGGCGGCCGAGAGCGCTTTGACCGCGATGTCCGCCATGATCCGGATGGCGAAAGCGGGGTCCTGCTCGACGGTCCGTTCGACGCCGAGTGCGACCATCCTCTGCAGCTGGCGGCTGGCCTGCGCCGGCACGGGTCGGTCCCCGAAGACCGCGATCACGGGCTGGCCGGTGGTGACGAAATCACCGACGGCGGCCTGCACGGCGAGCAGGTGATGGTGCCTGCTGGCCCATCTGACCAGGCCGCGGACATCGATGGCCTGGATGGATCCCTCCCGCCGGCTCGGCACCATGAGCACCGGCTCCCCAGCGTCAATCGGGGCGGACGCGGTGTCGGCCTCGGCTGCACGGGTGACCGTGGTGATGGTCCGCCGGGCCATCTGGCCGGCGAGGGCGGCCACCGCTACGGGTCTGAGCCGGTGGATGAAGCGATCGAAGAAGAGCAGGAACAGCACCAAGCTGAGCACCAGGAGCGCGCCGGCCGTACTCACCCCGATATTGGGGGCCCGTGTGGCGCTGACCTGGCGCAGCAGCGAGAACGAGAACGTCAGCGTCCCGGCCAGCACCGTGAGCACCGCCTTCAGCAGCCGGTCCCGGTACCAGATCCGCATGTAGCGGGCGGAGAAGGTCCCCGTGGCCATCTGGATGGCCAGGACCGTCACGGTCACCACGAACCCGGCCAGTCCCACCGTGGCACCGACGATCGTGGCCAGGACGGTGCTCGCGGTCGACGGGGCGTACTGCCACTCCTGGGGACCGTCACCGACGTGTCAGCCTGCTTGGTGAGCAGCGCCAGGAGCACGCCGAAGACCGCGCCGGCCAACGGGTAGAACCACACACTGCCCCTGAGGTACTCGCGTACCCGGAACAGCACGGCAAATGACATCGGGGATGCCCTTCGGTCAGCGGCTGCCTGTGGCGGTGGTCCCGGCCGGTTGCTCATTCACCGGGGGCGCGGTGGCATCCCGGAGGATGCACCGGAAGCCCAGGTGGCAGGTGGAGGTGTCGACGGCCTCGGCCTGGCGGGCCGCGGGCCGGTAGCGCAGGCAGTAGTTCGGGGCGCAGAGGTGGGAGCCGCCCTTGGTCACCCGGCGCGGGATCTGCCCGCCCGGCCCGCTGGGGTCCAGGCTGGCTTCGGCCGAGGTGACGCGCGGGTTGCGCGGCGCGGAGCAGGCATGCTTGACGTGCCCGGCCAGGCGCCTGGTGTAGTAGTCGCTGGTCCACTCCCAGACGTTGCCGGCCATGTCGAACAGCCCGTAGCCGTTGGCTGGGAAGGTCTTGACCGGGGAGGTCCCCTCCCACCCGTCGGTCCTGAGGTTCTGCCAGGGGAACTCGCCCTGCCAGGTGTTGGCCATCATCGTGCCGCCGGGGGCGAAGTCGTCACCCCAGGTGAAGACGGCGCCGTCGAGACCTCCACGGGCGGCGAACTCCCATTCCGCCTCGCTGGGCAGCTGCTTGCCGGCCCAGACCGCGTAGGCCTCGGCGTCCTCGGCGGCCACGTGGGTGACCGGGTGCGCGCCCAGCCGCTTGACGCCGCTGCCCGGGCCGCGGGGATGGCGCCATTGCGCGCCGGGCACATACCGCCACCACTGCGTGACGTCCTGCAGGTCCACCGGGCCGTCGGTCTTGTGGAAGACCAGCGACCCCGGCCGGAGCAGGGCCGGGTCGGCGCCGGGGTACTGCGCCGGGTCGAGCGGGCGCTCGGCGACCGTGACATACCCGGTCGCGGCCACGAACCGCCCGAACTCGGCGACCGTCACCGGGTGGTCGTCCATCCAGAAGCCATCCACCTCCACCGGGCGGACCGGGCGCTCCTCGGGGTAGAACGCCTCCGATCCCATCAGGAAGCTGCCCCCCGGCACCCACGTCATGCCGGCCGACGGCGGTCGGCCGGGGGCGCGCCTGCCGGACTGCTTGCCGGTCATGTCGCCCGCGGGGGAGCTGCGGTGGCCGACCGGGCCTCGGCTGGCGCTGCTGGTTGGGCTGCCGCGGGAGCGGGCTTGCGCTCGGCGCGGGTCAGGTACCGCCCGAGCTCGGCGGCGACCGCGAACGGGATGATGGTGTCGACCAGGGCGAACATGAGGGCCGGGGTGAGGTAGGCGCTCTGGTTGTGCAGGACGGTGGAGATCACCACCGGCCCGATCGGCGTGAACCTCATGGCGGAGACCATCGAGATGGTGACCGCGGCCCGCCGGTTCCGGAACGCGACAGCCCAGCCCAGGACGATGTACACGAGGATGATCCCGACCGAGGCCACGATGACCCACGATCCGGCGATCGTGACGACCGCCTTCCAGTTGGCGGCCAGCCCGAACCCGATCGCAATGTACAAGGCGATGTCGGACACTCGTTCCAGGCCGGCCTTCCACCCGTCGCGGTGCTCGGGGTAGCGGCCGCGGAGGATCAGGCCGACGATCAGCGGGAGCAGGACGAGGAAGCACAGATCGACGACGATGCTCCACGGGTTGACCTCGGCCCCGGTGACGACGACCTTGGCCCACAGGGGCGCGGCGATGATGTTGATCAGTTGCAACACGATGGTGAAGGACACGGCCATCGCCATGTCGGCCCGCTTGGCCAGCTCACAGGCCTTCAGGCAGGCAGGGCCGGCGGCGGCGATGGTCACGATCGCCACGCCGACACGCGCCTGGCCGGAGAGCGGGAGCAGCTGGCAGACGCCGATGGCGACCAGCGGCGCCAGCACCGTGTTCACCACGATGGTTCCGGCCAGCAGCCAGACCCTCCTGACCGGCTCCAGGATCTGGTTGACGCTGAAGGTCATGCCCAAGCTCGCGATCAGCGTGAGCAACATGGTCACCAGGCCGGCGTTGAAGATCGCGTTGAACAGATCGGCCGCGCTCATCGTGGTCCTCCTCGGCGGCAGGCCGCGGCCGCTGCCAGGCCGCTGGCCGGATGGGTCGGGTGATGCTCGGCCGGGGGCGTGATCCGGGCCGTGCCGCGGCCTGCGGGCGCCTCGTGGGTGTGGACGGTCATGATCCGGCCGGCCTACCCGTCGGCACCCGGGGCCGGATGCTCGGCCAGCAGGCCCAGGTCCCTGAGCTCGCGCTGGGACTTGCCGGCGATCTTGCGGCCCAGCAGCGGCCGGCCGTCGGAGTGCTGGTAGACCCCGGCGGGCTCTTTGGCGAGTGGCTCCTCCCACCCGCGGTACAGGGCGATGACGCGGACCGTGAAGCCGACGGCGAAGGAGATCCCGGCGGACCACCAGACGGCCAGCCCGGCCGCGTCGCAGAGCACCCAGACCAGGCCGGTGAGCGCGGCGATCGCGACGAACCATTCGCCGCGGATGAACTGCTTGGGGGCCACGCCGCTGCTGATGTCGATGTAGTAGCGGCCCGCGGTCGGGCCGATCACCGCCAGCGCCAGCACCCCGAGGACCGGCAGGTGCGCCGCTTCGGCGGCCTGGGCCCCGGCGATCGCGTACAGGGTAGGGAGAAGGAGGTCGAGAACTGGAACAGCCCTTCGCGGAACAGCTGGCCGCTGGCGAAGGCGATCAGGTACCCGACGATCCCGGCCGCCAGGCAGAGCAGGATGTAGGCGGGATTGGTGAACGCGCCCGGGATCTTGTTCAGGATCACGTCGCGGGTGACCCCGCCGCCGATGCCGCCCAGCAGCGCCATCAGCAGGATGCCGACGATGGTGAAGTTGCGGTAGTGGTCGGGCCGGCGGGCCAGCAGCGCCCCGTTCAGCGCGTTGGTCGTCGCCGCGATCAGGTCGATCGTGGTGAAGTTACCGGTCCACTTGAACCCGCCGATGGTGATCCCGGCGGCGAGGACTCCCTGGCCTGTCACGGCTCCTCCTCGAAATCGTCAGGGACGAGCTCCTCAGGCGGCCTCCAGGACCGCGCCGCCTTCGACGGTGTTGAAGCGCAGGATCAGCCGCTGTGACCCGGGTGCGTTCAGGGTTCCGACGCTGTCCTGCCGCACGGGTCCGTCGGCCCAGGCGACCAGCAGCGAGCTGCCCGGGACGAGCAGGCCGCCGAGGCCCTTGAGCCGGCGCGCCGAGACCGCCCGGCCTGCCCACAGGCCATACAGCGCGCCGGCCACCAGCCCGAACACTCCCCAGGCGATGCCGGTCACGACCGCGTTGTCCACGGAGCTGAGCACGCCGCCGCTGCCGAAGACGCCCACGAGGGCCCCGACGGCCACGCCGAACAGCCCCCAGCTGACCAGGTCGGCTTTGGCCCATGCCTTGACGCCCTGGCTGGGATCGGCCACGTGCCGGCGGCCGTCGCGGTCGACCCGGATCACCAGCTCGACCGCAACCGGGCGGGCCGCCGTCCTGGATGCGGGTGCTGCCCGGGAGGCGACCTGGGTGGCGGTCCCGGGATCGGGGTAGCGGAGCAGGATCATGCTCGTCGGCGCGCTCTGGCCGGGCGGGATCGCGTCCCCTTCGGGGCTGCCCGGCAGCTCGATGGGGTCGGCGGCGCCGGCGAAGACGCGCGCGGTCAGGTCGTCGCCGATGCCGGCCACGCTGGCGGTGGCCGGTGCGTGGGCGGCGGCGGCCTTGAGGAGGCCGCGGGGGTCGCTGGTCTCGGCGAAGGTGAGCAGGGCCGAGGAGCTGGCCGGGAGCCGGGCGCCGATGCGGGCCAGCTCGTCCTTTCTCAGCAGGTGCTCGGTGGAGTACGCCCACAGGCCGCCGCAGATCGCGCCGAGGACGGCCCAGATGGCCAGGCTCTCGAGCCCGCCCGCGACCAGGCCGAACAGCCCCCAGGTGAGCGCCGCGGTCAAGGTCCCCTGCACCGTGCGGCGCGGGTCATGCACCGACGCCTCGTGGTTCGCGTTGACCTGCAGGACGACCGTGTCCAGCAGGGCATCGCCCTGGGATCTCAGCTGCGCGTCCAGGCCGCGGCGGGCCTTCCCGGCGGCCTTGGTCCCGCCGAAGCACTCCAGCAGCACCCCGAGCGCCTCGCCGCCGCTGGCGCCGGTGTCCGCCCTGGGGTCGCCTCGGTCTTGCGTCGCATCGCTCATGGGATGACCCTTGGGGGTGCCGCTCACGCACCCGAGTGGTGGGCCAGCCCGTGGTCGGGCTGGTGCTGCTGCACGTTGGCGGGTGGCCCGCCGTTGGGGTGCTGGAGCGTGGTGACGTACTGGGTGATGGGGCCGAGCTGCAGGTACTCCTCCGGGACCAGCTGGCCGGGCTTGGGCGGGGTGTACGGGTCGGGTGTCCCCGGCTTGATCGGCGGCTCGATCGCCAGCGACTTCAAGAACGCACCGGCCGCCGCGGCCATCGGGTGCGCCACCCAGAAGTGCGCGAAATCGAGCTGATGCTCCTCACGCGGGTCCCACTCCAGGTTGTGAATATGCGGGATGCTGTAGGGCACCCAGGTGGAATAGAAGTCGTCCTGCTGGAACAGGTGCCCCTTCCACTGCCGCCACTTGATCGCCTGCAGCCGGGGGCCGTTGAAGCACAAGATGGCCTCGCGGCCGGACTCCTCGGCATCCCCGAGCAGGAAGCCGCGCATGTCCATCCCATCGATCTGCCGGTCGGCCGGTACGGTCCCGCCGCCGGCCAGCACCAGGGTGGTGAACAGGTCGACCTCGTGCACCATCTCGTTGCTGACCCGGCCGGCGGGCACCTTGCCCGGCCAGCGGACGATGCAGGGGGTCCGGTTCGAGCCCTC
>DASZON010000503.1:0-3375 GCA_035550755.1 Actinomycetota bacterium
CGGGGTGCCCCTGATCGCCCTGGTCGACTTCGACAACGACTCGGTGGCGACCGCGCTGGCCTGCGCCCGGGCGTTCGGGGAGCGGCTGTGGGGGGTGCGCCTGGACACCTCGGGGACCATGGTCGACCGCTCGCTCTGGCCCGAGATGGGCGACTTCGCCCCCACCGGGGTCAACCGGCGCCTGGTCCAGAAGGTCCGGGCCGCCCTCGACGCCGAGGGGTTCACCCACGTCCGGGTGATCGTTTCGGGCGGGTTCACGGCCGAGCGGATCGCCGCCTTCGAGGCCACCGGGATCCCGGTCGACTCCTACGCCGTCGGGTCGTCGCTGCTCAAGGGCGGGGCCGACTTCACCGCCGACGTGGTCCTGCGCGAGGGCCAGCCGTGCGCCAAGGTCGGCCGGGTCCACCGGCCGGCCGACCGGCTCCAGCCGGTCGACTTGTCCAACCAGCTCGAGGCCGACACTCGGGTATAGACTCCGCGGATGTCCCTGCTGCCCGCCGCGGTCCGCCGACGCCTGCGCGACAAGGCCCTTGCCGCCTCCAGGCGGCTGTCCACCGGCCCCGAATGGGAGCGCCACGTCCGCCACGAGTTCACCCTGCTGGCACCCACCGAGGGCTGGCGCCAGGACGTGGCCGACGGCTTCCACCGCCGCTGGTACGACGCCGGCGAGGGCGGCGGCACCTGGAAGGACGCCCGCTTCCTGGGCGTCACCACCTGGAAGGTCCCCTTCGACCTGTGGGTCTACCAGGAGCTGGTCTGGGAGCTGCGCCCCGGCCTGATCGTGGAGACCGGCACCGCCCACGGCGGCAGCGCCCTGTACCTGGCCACCCTGTGCGAGACCGTCGGCTCGGGCGAGGTCGTCAGCGTGGACATCGGCCACTGGCCCGACCGCCCGGCCCACCCCCGCCTCACCTACCTGACCGCCTCCTCCACCGACCCGGCGGTGGTCGCCCAGGTGGCCGAGCGGGCCGCCGGGGCCGGCACCGTCCTGGTGGTGCTGGACTCCGACCACAGCCGCGACCACGTCCTGGCCGAGCTGCGGGCCTACGCCCCCCTGGTCACCCCGGGCAGCTACCTGGTCGTGGAGGACACCAACGTCAACGGCCACCCGGTGTACGAGGCCTTCGGGCCCGGGCCGATGGAGGCTGTCCAGGACTTCCTCAAGGAGCGCGACGACTTCGAGGTCGACCGCTCGCGGGAGAAGTTCCTGTTCACCTTCAACCCCGGCGGCTGGCTCCGCAAGCTCGGCGACCAGGCCGTCGGCTAGGAAAGAGGAAGGGCCGCGGTGGCTCCGCGGCCCTTCTCTGGCGTCGTCTGACGACTGACGCTACCCGCCCCCACGACGCTTCCCGGGACCCCGCTGCGGCCTGATCCCCCAGAGCAGGCCGCCGGAGAAGAAAGCGGTCCCGGGCCGCGCCGTCCCCATAATCGGGGGCGGTCTGTACCCGCACGCGGATACTAGTTCGAGGTAACTAGTCATTGCAAGTAGGAGTTATCCAGGTACCGTTGTCGACGATGGCCCGGACCTACGTGCTGGACACCAACGTGCTGATCGCCGACCCGGAGGCCCCGGGTCGCTTCCAGGAGCACGACGTGGCCATCCCCCTGACCGTGGTCGAGGAGCTGGACAAGCTCAAGACCAGGCCGGACGAGACCGGGGCGTCGGCCCGGCGGGCCATCCGCACCCTGGAGCGCCTCCGCCAGCAGGGCAACCTCTCCGAGGGGGTGGAGCTGCCCGGCGGCGGCCGCATCTGGGTCGAGGTCACCCTGGCCTCCCGCCTCGACCTCCCCGAGGCCCTGGGGGCCAGCTCGGACGACAACCGCATCCTGGCCACCACCGCCAACCTGGCCAAGGAGCTGGCCGGGGAGCGTGAGGTGGTGCTGGTCTCCAAGGACGCCAGCCTGCGCATCAAGGCCGAGGCCCTCAAGCTGCTGGCCGAGGAGTACCGGCACGAGCGGGTGGCCATCGAGGAGGGTTACCTGGGCGTGGCCACCTGCGAGCTGGCCGGCGGGATCGACGCCATCTACGCCGCCCGGGGCGGCGAGATCACCGCCGACCAGCCGCTGTGGGCCAACCAGTTCGTGGTCCTGCGATCGGGCAGCCAGAGCGCCCTCAGCCAGGTGCGGCGCAGCGTCGAGGCGGGCCAGCAGGTCGACATCGCCCTGGTCGCCGACGCCCCGGAGACCTTCGGGGTCCGGGCCCGCTCCAAGGAGCAGACCTTCGCCCTCCACCTGCTCCACGACCCCAAGGTCCCGCTGGTGTCGCTGGCCGGCAACGCCGGCACCGGCAAGACCTACCTGGCCGTGGCCGCCGGGCTGGAGGCGACCCTGGAGCAGGGCGCGTACGACCGGGTGCTGGTGTTCCGGCCGGTGGTCCCGGTGGGCCGCCAGGACCTCGGGTTCCTGCCCGGGGACGTCGAGGAGAAGATCTCGCCGTGGATGAAGGCCATCCACGACACCCTGGCCGAGCTGTTCCGGGGCAGCCACGACGCCGACCGGCGCGAGAGCTACACCCAGGACCTGGTCCAGGGGCTGCTGGACGACGGCACGGTCCAGCTGGAGCCGCTGACCTTCATCCGCGGCCGCACCTTCGCCCGCACCTTCGCCATCCTCGACGAGGCCCAGAACGTCGAGTACGGGGTGCTGCGCTCGCTGGCCAGCCGCCTCGGCGAGGGCTCCAAGCTGGTCCTGTGCCACGACACCTCCCAGGTCGACCACCCCTATGTCGACCCGGACTCCGGGGTGGCGGCGATGATCGAGCGGCTCAAGGGTGAGCCGCTGTTCGGCCACGTCACCCTCGTCAAGGGCGAGCGCAGCCCGGTCGCCGAGCTGGTCGCCCGCAAGCTGTAGGAGGCCGACCGCCCATGTCCGACCTTGAGGACCTCAGCGCGACCGACCGGGAGCTGCTGACCAGGGCCGAGCTGGCCCTGACCCAGCTCAACAACCGCCACGGCCTTGCGCCCGACCAGTCGGCCACCCTGACCGCCATCCGGCTCCGCCTGGAGGGCAAGTCGCGAGCGTCCCTGGACGACCTGCTGACCGCCGGCAAGGACCTCGGCGGCAAGGACCCCCTCTCCGAGGCCATGACCCGCCGCCAGCAGGCCCCGAGCTTCGACGACCTGGTCGCCGGGGCCGAGAAGAAGCCCAAGAAGTCGCTCGACGACCTGCTGTAGGGGACGCGAGGCGGGGCGTGGGCCAAGCAACCCGAGCACGGACAAACCTGTCCAAAGGTTGCATGGTGGACTAGACTCCGGTGGCCGCCCCCGCACCGCCGGAGGTCCCGCGATGCCGCGCCGCCCGACCCGTGCCCTCCTGGCCGCACTGCTCGCCGCCCTCTGCCTGGTCGCCGTCGCCGCCCCCGCCCAGGCGGGCCGG
>DASZON010000504.1:0-7640 GCA_035550755.1 Actinomycetota bacterium
GACGGCGTCGACCAGGAAGCGGGCCCGGATCAGGGTGCGGAGCTGGCCCCGGTTCATCTCGGGGATGAGGATCTTGTCGTAGCCGTGGAGGACCTCGGCAAGGTTGGCCGGGAAGGGGTTGAGGTGGCGCAGGTGGGCCACCGACACCTTGGCCCCCGAGGCCCGGACCCGCCGGGCCGCCGCCCCGATGGGGCCGTAGGTCGAGCCCCAGCCCAGCACCAGCAGCCGCGACCCGTCCTGGTGGTCGACCTCCAGGGGCGGGATGTCCTTGGCGATCCCGGCCACCTTGGCCGCCCGCAGGTTGACCATCCGGTCGTGGTTGTCGGGGTCGTAGCTGATGTTGCCGGTGCCGTCGGCCTTCTCGAGCCCGCCGATGCGGTGCTCCAGGCCCGGCGTGCCCGGCACCGCCCACGGGCGGGCCAGGGTGGTCTCGTCGCGCAGGTAGGGCCAGAACTCGCCCTCGTGGTTGGGCTCGGTGGCGAACGGGACCGAGATGTCGGGCAGGGACGCCACGTCGGGCAGCAGCCACGGCTCGGACCCGTTGGCCAGGTACCCGTCGGACAGCAGCACCACCGGGGTCCGGTACTTCAGCGCGATCCGGGCCGCCTCGACGGCGGCGTGGAAGCAGTCCGAGGGGGTGCAGGCGGCCACCACCGGCACCGGGGCCTCGCCGTTGCGGCCGTACAGGACCTGGAGCAGGTCGGCCTGCTCGGTCTTGGTCGGCATCCCGGTGGAGGGGCCGCTGCGCTGGATGTCGATGACCAGCAGGGGCAGCTCCAGGGAGACGGCCAGCCCGATGGTCTCGGCCTTGAGGGCGATCCCGGGCCCGCTGGAGGTGGTGACCCCGAGCGACCCGCCGAAGGCCGCCCCCAGGGCCGCCCCGACCCCGGCGATCTCGTCCTCGGCCTGGAAGGTCCGGACCCCGAACGCCTTGTGCCTGGACAGCTCGTGGAGGATGTCGGAGGCGGGGGTGATCGGGTAGGCGCCGAGGAACAGCGGCAGCCCCGACAGCTGGCTGGCCGCGATCAGCCCGTAGGCCAGGGCCAGGTTCCCGGAGATGTTGCGGTAGGTCCCGGGCCGCAGCCGGGCCGGCTTGATCTCGTAGGAGACGGCGAAGTCCTCGGTGGTCTCGCCGAAGTTCCAGCCGGCCTTGAACGCGGTCACGTTCGCCCTGGCGATCAGCGGCCGGGCGGCGAACTTGCGCTCCAGGAAGGCGATGGTCGCCTCCGTGGGGCGGCCGTACAGCCAGGACATGAGCCCGAGGGCGAACATGTTCTTGGCCCGCTCGGCCTCCTTCTTGGAGATGTCGAAGCCCTTCAGCGCCTCCAGGGTCATGGAGGTCAGCGCCACCGGGTGGACCTGGTAGTCGGCCAGGGTCCCGTCCTCGAGCGGGTTGCCGGCGTAGCCGGCCTTGTCGAGGTTGCGGGCGGTGAAGGCGTCGGTGTTGACAATCAGGCTGGCCCCCTTGGGCAGGTCGCCCAGGTTGGCCTTGAGGGCGGCCGGGTTCATGGCCACCAGCACGTCGGGCGCGTCGCCGGGGGTGAGGATGTCGTGGTCGGCGAAATGCAGCTGGAACCCCGACACCCCCGGGATCGACCCGGCCGGGGCGCGGATCTCGGCCGGGAAGTCGGGCAGGGTCGACAGGTCGTTGCCGAACGCGGCCGTCTCGGTGGTGAAGCGGTCTCCGGTCAGCTGCATGCCGTCTCCGGAGTCGCCGGCGAAGCGAATCGTGACGCGATCCAGCACCTGGACCGGCTTGGTCATCTTGGAGTATCCCTCGATTCGGAACGGACGGGTCACCTGCACCCGGTTGCCGCCAGCTCGAGGCCGCCCGGGGCGCAGCGTCCCACCACCCCGAGGGCAGGGGGCCGGCAACCGGCCCTCCCAGCATATACCGATCCGTTTGCGAAGCTCGTGGATCCCCGCGGTCGAAGTGGCGGGATCTCCCGGTGCCGGTCACGATGCCCGAGGCACTGCTCCCGACCCCGAGCCCGAGGTGAGCCTTGTGAGCGACCGACTGCCCGACGACGCCGTGGCCGGCGCCCGCCTGCTGGTGGCGTACGTGTCCGAGGACGACCAGCTGGACCACGTCCGCGACGCCGCCCTTGCGCTGGGGGCCAAGGCGGGGACCAGGGTGATCCTGTACGACCGCGACTCGGCCTCGGCCTTCGCCGACCCCATGCCCAACCAGTGGAGCTCCCAGGCCGAGGGGGCCCAGTTCGGCGACCCCCTGTCCGACCAGGACCTGGTCAAGCTGGGCCGCGAGCCGTTCGCGGCCAAGGTCGCGGCCGCCCGCGAGGCCGGGGTCGACGCCTGGGGCTGGCTGGCCTCCGACCACGGCACCGACGCCCTGGTCGAGTACGCCCGGGGGCACGGGGCCGACCTGGTCCTGCTCCCGGCCGACCTGGAGGACCCGGGCCTGGCCGAGCGGCTCAGGGGCGAGACCGTCGACAAGGCGGTGGAGGAGGCCACCGAGGCCGCTCCCGGCCTGGCGGTGGTCCTGGTCGCCCCCGACGGCGCCACCGAGGTCGCCGCCGGCCGCCT
This sequence comes from Actinomycetota bacterium, assembly GCA_035550755.1. Lineage (GTDB taxonomy): Bacteria > Actinomycetota > CALGFH01 > CALGFH01 > CALGFH01 > CALGFH01. The sequence continues at coordinate 2,545 of DASZON010000504.1, forward strand.
GTAGCCGGCGGCGGCCGGGACGGCGTTCAGGGCCACGATCCCGGCCGCCAGCAGGGCCGCGGCCAGGACCCGGCGGCGGCCGAAGCGCTCGCCGAAGACCAGCGTGCCGATCAGGGCCGCGACCAGCACGCTGGTCTCGCGCAGGGCGGCCACCACCGCCAGGGCGCCCCGGCGCTGCGCCCACAGGACCAGCCCGTAGGCGGCCACGGCCAGCAGCCCGGCCGCCACCCCGGCCCCGAGGTGCCGCCGCAGCCGTGGCGCCAGGGCCCGGCCGCGGGCGGCCAGGACGAACAGCGGGATGGGCAGGCCGTGGAGCAGGAACAGCCAGGCCACGTAGCCGGTGACGGTCCCGGCGCGCCGCACCCCGAGCCCGTCGGCCACGGTGTAGGCGGCGATGAACACCCCGGTGGCCAGGGCCGGGCCGACCGCCGGCCGCCACTGGGCCCCCCGCCCGGCCTCGGCCAGCACCACCAGCCCGGCGCAGACCCCACCCAGCCCGACCAGCTGCACCGGCGCCAGCCGTTCCCCGAGGACCAGCCCGGCGTAGGCGGCCACCAGCAGCGGCGCCGTCCCCCGGGCCAGCGGGTAGACCTGGCTGAGGTCGCCGGCCCGGTAGGCGACCAGCAGCAGCAGCTCGTAGCCGAGGTGGAGCGCCACCGAGGCCACCAGCAGCCCCCGGCTGGCCGGCGCCGGGACCGGCGCCAGCGGCAGCGCCAGCGCGGCCACCACCAGCCCGGTCAGGTCCAGCAGGACCACGATGGCCAGCCGGTCGTCCACGCCCTTGAGCAGCGCGTTCCACGAGGCATGGAGGACCGCGGCGACGAGCACGGCCACGGTGACGGCCACCGACGGTCAGGACCCGCCCGCCGTCACCCGGTACAGGTCGCGCAGGCAGCCGATCTCGCCGCCGTGGTGGGCGTCGTGGTCGATCATGGTCCACAGCACCCGCCAGGCCGGCCACCGCTCGCCCCAGTTGGTCCAGCGGGGCCCGTCCAGCTCGTCGTCGCCGAGCCCGGCCAGGGCGGCCCGCAGCCGCCCCTGCCCCTCCTCGAGCCGGGCCAGGGCGGCGGCCGCCGTGGCCGGGGCGGCCAGGTCGGGGAAGGTGAGGCGGCGGGGGCCGAACGCCCACTCGTGGTACAGGAGCTTGCAGTCGGCCAGGTGGACCAGCCGCCAGCCGATGGTCGTGAACGGCGCCGGGTCGGGGTCGGGCTCGGCGTAGTCGGCCACCCACGCCCCCGAGCTGTCCCGGCGCACCGTCCAGCAGCCGGGCACCGGCTCCCAGAAGAACTCGGCGTCGGTCAGGCCCTGCAGCCGCGCCCACAGCCGCCGGTACACCTCGTCCATCTGGGCCAGCAGCAGCTCCGCACGCCCCATGGGCCAAGGCTATCCCTCCCCGGCCCGGAACCGCCCGGGCCGCTTGAGGGGCCGGCGTAGTTGACGCCGCTTGCGGCATGTGCAATGTTCCGGCGCGAGCCCACAAAACGAGCTGCCGCGAGAGGGAGCCGCCGCCATGTATGGGCCATTAATTGTCGCTGCCGCGATCCTGCTGTCGATCGCCGGTCTCGTCCTGTTCCTGCACGACCTCTCCGAAGCGCGTTCGCGCAAGGCGTTCGACCGCATCTTCGAGGAGGGCAGCAGGCGGCGCCGCTGAGGCACGCGTTCCGGGTTCACCGCGGCCGGCCGGGCTTCTCCGGCCGTCCGCCAGACGCCGACCCGGGGCGCGGAGCCGCCGCCAAGCGAGCCACCGACGCCCCGGGTCGGCCCCCCGCATTATGACCCGGCACCCCCCACGGGGCGAACCCCCCGGGCCGGTCAGATGCGCCGTGGCGGCCTCGGCCCGGCCGGCCGCGGTGAACCCGGAACCGGTACCCTCACGCAGGATGAACGCCGACCATCTGCGGATCTGCGCCAGCGCCGAATGGGCCGAGACGGTCGCGCGGGTACTGCTGCCCTGGGCGGTCGGCAGCCGCCCCCTCGGCGGCCAGGTGCTGGAGGTCGGCGCCGGGCCGGGGCTGGTCACCGAGCTGCTCGCCCGGCAGGTCCCCTGGCTGGTCGCGCTCGAGCTGGACCCGGTGCTGGCCGCCGGGCTGGGACGCCGCTTCGACGGCGGCGTCCGGGTCGTGCGCGGCGACGCCACCAGGCTGCCGTTCGCCGACCGGCGGTTCTCGGCCGTGGCCTGCTTCACCATGCTCCACCACGTCCCCTCGGCCGCCCTCCAGGACCGGATGCTGGCCGAGCTCTGCCGGGTGCTGCGGCCCGGCGGGCTGCTCGCCGGCACCGACGCCATGGACACCCCGGAGCGGCGGCGGCTCCACGTCGGCGACGTGTTCGTGCCCGCCGACCCGGCCGCCCTGGCCGGGCGGCTGCGGGCCGCCGGGTTCGCCGACCCGGAGGTCGAGATGGACCCCGGCGCCGACCGGTTCCGGTTCGCCGCCGTCGCTACCTGAGGATCTCGGCCAGCTGGCGGTCCAGGGAGGCCTTGGAGAGCTCGCCGAGCTGATGGGAGGCGAGGGTGCCGTCGGGGCGGACGAACCAGGTGTGGGGGAGGCCGACCGCGCCCCAGGCGGTGGCGGTGGTGGCCTCGGGGTCGAGGGCGACCGGCCAGGTGGCCCGCTGGGCGCGGACGAAGTCGCGGGCTGGTCCGGGCCGGTCGCTGGTGAGGACGCCGACCACGGCCAGGCCGTCGGCCTTGTGGGCGGCGGCGGCCGCCCGCAGCAGGGGGAACTCGCGGACGCAGGGCTGGCACCAGGTGGCCCAGAAGTTCACCACCACCGGGCGGCCCCGGAGGGCGGCCAGGTCGACCTCGGGCCCGTCCAGGCCGGGGAGGCGCAGGGCCTTGGCCGGGGTGCCGGCCGGGTAGGTCTGGACGGCCGTCGAGGCCGAGGTCGGCGGGGCCACGGGCCCGGCCCCGGAGTCCTCCCCGGCCCGGCCCAGCAGGGCCGCCCCGGCGGGCAGGACCACGGCCACCACCACCAGCACGACCAGGATCAGCAGCCGCCCCGACCCGATGGGGGACCGTCGCGTCACGGCCCTAGAGGTAGTCCCGGTGGTAGGTGATACCCGCCGGGCCGACCTGGAGGACGGTGGCGCCGGGCTGGTCGGTGACGCGGCGGTTGCCGTTCCGGAACGACCAGGTCCACTCGACGATGGCGCTGTCGCCGTCCACCCCCATCCGCTGGACGTCGACCTTGAGGTTGCGGTGGCCCTTGAGCAGGTCGTTGAGGTAGGCGCGGATCGACTCGCGGCCCTCGTGCGGGGGGTTGGCCGGCTCGTAGTAGACGGCGTCGGGGGCATAGGCGGTGGCCGCCCAGTCGGGGTCGCCGACCTCCAGCGCCTCGCGGAGCTGCTCGAAGTAGTTGGCCGGGCCGGGCGGGCCGGTGTCGACCTCGGCGACCTCGGGGGACGCGCCGGCGCCGGGGTGGACGGCGACGCCGTGCTCGGCCCCGGTGGGGCCGCCGTGGGGGGCGAGGCGGGCCCGCTGGTCCACGGCCACGTTGCGGTACCAGATGATGGTCGCCCCGAGGAACAGGACCAGCCCCAGCCCGATGCCCCAGGGGCCGATGGCGGCGATCTGCTTGCGCATGATGAACCCGCCCAGCAGGATCGTGGCGGCCAGCGAGTAGACCACCGGGGCCCAGGTCGGGGCCAAGTGGTGGATGTTGCCGTGCTCGTCGGCGGCGCCCCGCTGGGGGTCGGCCGAGCCGGGCAGCCCGGTGTCGGGGGCGGGCTGGCGGCGCCGGTTGGCCGGGCTGGCCGTCCACAGCATGATGCCGATGTACAGGCAGGCGGCGAAGAACGCCCCCAGCAGCCCGACCCCGGCGAGCTCGGCATGGGGGTTGGCGAGGTAGTAGATCGTTCCGGCGACGAGCCCGAACACACCCATGGCCATGAACAGCCGGCTGGCGATGATCACCGGTGGTCGCCTCTCCTGGTCCCGGGCCCCATCATCGGAGCAGGTAGATGGTGCTGAACAGGCCGATCCAGACGACATCGACGAAGTGCCAGTAGTACGAGGCCATCTCGACGGTGTCGTGGTAGCGGGCGGTGAACTGCCCCGAGCGGGCCCGCAGAAACACGATCAGGATGAACGCGGCCCCGCCGGCCACGTGGGCGCCGTGGAATCCGGTCAGGGTGTAGAAGGTCGAGCCGAACACCCCGCTGGACAGGGTCATGCCCTCGCGGATCAGGTTGGCGTACTCGAGGGCCTGGCCGACCAGGAACGTCAGGCCCAGCAGGAGGCTGATGACCAGCCACAGCTGGAGCCGCCGCTGGTCGTTGCGCCGGATCGCCCACACCCCGAACTGCATGGTCACGCTCGAGGTGACCAGGATGGTGGTGAGGATGGCCGCGTACCAGGTCGCCAGGTGCGGGGTGCCCTCGGGCGGCCACCGGGTGGCGGCGCCGCGGATGGTGAAGTAGGCCCCGAACAGGCCGCCGAAGAACATCACCTCGGAGGCGATGAACAGGACCATGCCCAGCAGCGACGAGCTGATCCCACCCGGCTTGTGATGCGCTTCGGCCGGCACCTCGTCGAGGGCGGCGGAGTCTACGACGGCCATCAGCGGGCTCCTGTGGTGGTGGCGTCGGGATGGACGGTGAGCTCGTCGGCGTGGCGGAGGTCGAACAGCGGCCGCTCGGAGTGGATCTCGGGCAGGCTGTCGAAGTTGTGCGCCGGCGGCGGCGAGGAGGTGTACCACTCCAGGGTGTTGCCCTCCCAGGGGTCCTCCGGGTCCTTGGTCTTGCGGCGCAGGGTCATCACCACGTTGGCCAGGAACGGCGCCGTGGACAGGGCGATCAGCAGGGCCCCGGCGGTCTGGAGCTGGTTGAGGCCGACCCAGTCCTTGAGCGGGGCGTAGTCCTGGATGCGCCGGGGCATGCCCAGCAGCCCCAGGATGTGCATGGAGAAGAAGGTCAGGTTGAAACCGATGAACTGCAGCCAGAAGTGGAGCTTGCCAAGGCCCTCGTTGAGCTTCTTGCCGCTGAACTTGGGGAACCAGTAGTAGAAGCCGGCGTAGACGGCGAACACGCTGCCGCCGAACAGCACGTAGTGGATGTGGGCGACCACCCAGTAGGTCTCGGTGAGGGCGAAGTCGACC
>DASZON010000505.1:0-9082 GCA_035550755.1 Actinomycetota bacterium
GGCGGCGGGTCGAGCACCACGACCCGGCCCCGCTGGAGCTGGAGGAGTACAGCCACTTCGGGATGGTCGGGCGCTATGCCGCCGGGGCGGCCAACCTGCCGTTCTGGCCGCTGCGGTCCTACTTCGAGACCGACCTGCCCAAGGTCAACCCCAACATCCGGCCGGTGGCGTCGCCGTTCGGGGGCGAGCCGGTGTTCGCGGTCCCGCCGCTGCACCCGGACGTGGCCATCGTCCACGCCCAGCGGGCCGACGCCGCCGGCAACACCCAGATCTGGGGGCTGACCGGCTGCCAGAAGGAGGTGGCGTTCGCGGCCGCCCGGGTGATCGTGGTCGTCGAGGAGCTGGTCGACGCCGCGGTGGTCCGGGCCGACCCCAACCGGACCCTGATCCCGGGGATCAAGGTCGACGCCGTGGTCGTCTGCCCGCGCGGGGCCCATCCCTCCTACGCCCAGGGCTACTACGACCGCGACAACCGCTTCTACCTGGAGTGGGACCGGATCAGCCGCGACCCGGCGGTCCTGGACGCCTGGCTGGACGAGTGGGTGCACGGGACGCGGGACCACGGCGAGTACGTGGAGAAGCTGGGGGCCGAGCGGTGGGCCGGGCTGACCCCGGCCCCGGCCCTGTCCGGGTCGGTCGACTACGGGGACTACCGGTGACGCACTCCTGGTCCAAGAGCGAGATGCTGGTGGTGGCGGGGGCGCGGGCCCTGGCCGGCAAGCGGGTCTGCTTCGTGGGCATCGGGCTGCCCAACATCGCCGTGGCCCTGGCCCAGCGGACTGTCGCCCCCGGGATCGAGCTGGTCTACGAGTCGGGGGTGTACGGGGCCCGGCCGGCCCGGCTGCCGCTGTCCATCGGCGACCCCTGCCTGGTCACCGGGGCCACCGCCGCCATGAGCATGGTCGAGCTGTTCAGCTACTACCTCCAGGGCGGGCTGATCGACGTCGGCTTCCTCGGCGCCGCCCAGCTGGACCGGTTCGGCAACATCAACACCACCGTGATCGGCGACTACCAGCAGCCCAAGGTGCGGCTCCCCGGGTCGGGCGGGGCGTGCGAGATCGCCATCAACGCCCGCGAGGTGTTCGTGCTCATGCGCCAGTCGGCCCGCTCGTTCGTGGAGCGGATCGACTTCCGGACCAGCCCCGGGAACCTCGGCGGGGCCGCCCTGCGGGCCGCCCAGGGCTGGCAGGGCCAGGGCCCGTCGGTGGTCGTCACCGACCTCGGCCGCTACGGCTTCGACCCCGGCAGCGGCGAGATGGTCCTGGCCGCCGTCCACCCCGGGGTGGCGGTCGACGAGGTCCGGGCGGCCACCGGCTGGGACCTGCAGGTCGCCGGCGACCTCGAGACCACCCCCGACCCCACCGCCGAGGAGCTGCGGCTGATCCGCGAGGAGCTGGACCCGGACGGGGTGTACGTCAAGGGATGAGCCACGTCTTCGCCCGGGGGAGCGGGCTGCCGACGGTGGCCCGGGCCGAGGGCTGCCAGCTGTGGGACACCGACGGCCGCCGCTGGCTGGACGGGGCCGGCGGGGCGATCGTGGTCGGGATCGGCCACGGCCAGGCGTCGGTGGCGGCGGCCGTCGCCGACCAGATGGGGCGGGTCGCCTACGCCCACGGCACCATGTTCGCCTCCGAGGCCCTGGAGGCCTACGCCGACGAGCTGGCCCCGCTGCTGCCTCTGGACGACCCACGGGTCTACCCGGTGTCGGGGGGCAGCGAGGCGGTCGAGACCGCTCTCAAGCTGGCCCGCGCCTACCACCTGGCCCGGGGCGAGGACCGCCACCGGGTGATCGGCCGCCGGGGCAGCTACCACGGCAACACCCGCGGCGCCCTGGACGTCGGCGGCCGGGAGCCGCTGCGCCGGCCCTACCTGCCCTGGCTGGGCCAGGCCGGCCACACCCTGGCCGCCTACGAGTACCGCTGCCCCTTCGGCGACACCCACCCCGTCGGCTGCGGGGCCCGCTACGCCGAGGCCCTGGAGGCCGAGATCCTGGCCTCGCCGACGGGGACGGTGGCCGCGTTCGTGGCCGAGCCGGTCGCCGGGGCCGGGCTGGGGGCGGCCGTGCCCCCCGACGACTACTGGCCGGCGGTGACCGAGGTCTGCCGGCGCCACGGGGTGCTGCTGATCGCCGACGAGGTCATGACCGGCTTCGGCCGCACCGGGCGGTGGTTCGCCTGCGACCACTGGGGGGTCCGGCCCGACGTCCTGGTCCTGGCCAAGGGGGCCGCCTCCGGCTACTGGCCCCTGGGGCTGGCCGTGGCCTCCGGCGAGGTCCACGACACCGTCGGCGCCGCCGGAGGGTTCACCCACGGCCTCACCTACTCCCACCACGTGGCCGGGGCCGCCGCCGGCCGGGCCGTGCTCCGGGTCCTGCGCGAGCGCCACCTGGTCGAGGCGGCCGAGGTCCAGGGCAAGCGGCTCCGGGCCGGGCTGGAGGCCCGCCTCGGCGGCCACCCGGCCGCCGGCGACATCCGCGGGCTGGGGCTGATGGTCGCCGTCGAGCTGGTCGCCGACCGGGGGAGCCGGGCCCCGTTCCCGCCGTCGGCCCAGGTCACCGAACGGGTGGTGGCCGCCGCCCGCGACCGTGGCCTGCTGCTCTACTCGTCCACCGGCTGCGTCGACGGCACCGAGGGCGACCTGGTCATGCTGGGACCGCCGCTGGTGGTCAGCGACGCCGAGGTCGACGAGATGGTCGAGCTCACCGCCCAGGCCGTGGAGACGGCGACGAGCTGACCGCGGCGGCCCCGGAACTTCCGGGGGCGGAGGGTCGGGGAGTTGTGGGACCATGACGGTGCCGAGGGTGGGACCAGGCGGCGAGGGAGCGCGTGGCGGAGGACAGGCAGCCGGAGCGGTGGGGACCGCCCGGTCACGGCCCGACCGGCCCGGACGGCCCCCGACGGGGGCGGCGGGGGGTGCTGGCGGCCGCGGTCGCGGTCGTCCTGCTGGGGCTGGTGGCGGTCGGGAGCCTGCGCGGGCCGCTGGGCAGCGGGCGGGGACGGCCCCACTACCCGGCCGACCTGGTCGACAGCCTGATCCTGCTGCTGCTCCTGGCCATGCTGGCCGCCGGGGTGCTGGCGGCGATCGCGTTCTGGACCGACCGGCGCATGATCGGACGGCGGCCCCGGCGGGGCGGCAACTTCAGCCTGCTCCTGCCCATGGCCGCGGTCGTGCTGCTGTGGCTGTTCCGCGACCTGTTCGGGCTCGGCGGGGGAGGGGACGACCCGCCCATCACCACCCTGCCCGACCAGAGCACCCAGGACGCGGTGGCACCGCCGGCCGACCCCGGGGTGGTGCCGCTGCTCGTGGCCGGGCTGGCCCTGGCGGCCATGGTCGGGCTGGCGGTCGCCCAGCTGCTGGCCGACCGGCGCCGCCGCCGGCCGCCCCGGACGCCGGCCGAGCGGCTGGTCGAGCTGCTCGACGACACCCTGGAGGACCTGGAGCGCGAACCCGACCCGCGGGCGGCGGTGATCGCCGCCTGGGCGCGGATGGAACGTGGGCTGGCCGCGGTGGGCCTCCCCCGGCACCCGGCCGAGGCCCCCTTCGAGTACGCCGGCCGGGTGCTGGAGTCGGCCATGGCCCCGATCGACCGGGGCACCCCTCCGGGGTTCCCCGGACCCCTCCGGCCCGCCTCGGTCCACCGGCTGACCGGGCTGTTCGAGCGGGCCAAGTTCAGCCGCCACGCCGTCGGCGAGGACGACCGTCACCAGGCCATCGCCGCCCTGCGGGCGGTCCGCCGGGAGGTCGCCGAGGCGCTGGAGGCGGCCACCGCGGCCGAGGCCGCGGTCGGCGGCCGCCCGCCCACCCGGGGCGACCCACCGTGATCGGCGCGGTGGTGCGGGCGGTGGTGGTGGCGGTGATCGCCACGATCGCCCTGGCGGCGCTGGTGCAGCTCGCGCCGTCCCGGCGGCCGCTCGTCGTCGCCATCTACCTGCTGGTCATGGGCGGGATGGCGGTGCAGGTGCTGGTCACCTGGCTGCGGCTGACCTACCCGCCGCCGGCGGCGTCGGCGTTCGACGCCGCCCTGGCGGCGCGGCCGGCGCCCTACCGGCCGCCGGCGGAGCTGGACCGGCTGGCCCGGCTGCTGGCCCTGTCCAGCGCCAGCGCCCTGCACGCCCACACCCGGCTGCGGGCCGAGCTGCGGCCGGTGGCGGCCGACCGGCTGCGGTGGTCGCTGGCCGTCGACCTGGACGGCGACCCGGGGGCGGCCCGGGCCGCGCTCGGGGCGCCGGGGTGGGCGCTGCTGGCCCGGGACCAGCGGGACCTGCCGGACCGGGAGGCCCCGGGGCTGCCGCCGGCGGCCCTGGCCGAGCTGATCGGCAACCTGGAACGGATCGGCGGGCCCGATCCCGGCCAGTCCTGGGAGCCGGCGACCAGGGAGGGGCGGCCGTGAGCGAGGGCCTCGGGGAGCTGCGGCGGCTCGCCACCCGCGTGCTCGACGAGGTCGAGCTGGCCGTGGTCGGCAAGCGCGACGCCCTCGAGCTGGTGCTGCTCGGGCTGCTGGCCGACGGGCACGTGCTCCTGGACGACTACCCGGGGCTGGCCAAGACGCTGATCGCCCGGTCGTTCGCCCGGGTGACCTCGCTCGGCTTCGCCCGGGTCCAGTTCACCCCCGACCTGATGCCCTCGGACGTCACCGGGTCCTCGGTCTACAACCAGCGCCTCGGCGACTTCGAGTTCCGGCCCGGGCCGGTGTTCACCAACCTGCTGCTCGGCGACGAGATCAACCGCTCCCCGCCCAAGACCCAGGCCGCCCTGCTGGAGGCGATGCAGGAGCGGCAGGTGACCATCGACGGGGTCAGCCGGCCCCTGGAGCGCCCGTTCCTGGTCGTGGCCACCCAGAACCCGATCGAGTTCGAGGGCACCTACCCGCTGCCCGAGGCCCAGCTGGACCGGTTCCTGCTGCGGCTGTCGGTCGGCTACCCCTCGGCCGAGGCCGAGTGGCGGATGCTGGAGCGCCGCCTGGAACGGGCCGCCGACGAGGTCGAGCTCGCCCAGGTGGCGACCCTGGCCGACGTCCTGGCCATGCAGCGGGCGGTCGAGGAGGTCCATGTCGCCGAGAGCGTCGGCCGCTACATCGTCGAGCTGGTCTCTGCCACCCGGGCCAGCCCCCGGGTCCAGGTCGGGTCGAGCCCCCGGGGCAGCCTGGCCCTGCTCAAGGTGGCCAGGGCCAAGGCCGCCCTGGCCGGGCGCGACTTCGTCACCCCCGAGGACGTCAAGGCGGTGGCCGTGCCCACCCTGGCCCACCGGCTGATCCTCCGACCCGAGCTGTGGGTCCGCCGGGTCCGCACCGAGGACGTGGTCGCCGAGCTGCTCGAGCAGGTCCCGACCCCGCCCCCCGAGGCCGAGCCGGCCCCGGTCCGGACCCATCCCGGCGGGTGAGGGGCCACCGGTGACCCGCCGCCCGAGCGACAAGATCGCCGCCTACGTCGGGGTGGCGGCCCTGACCCTGCTGGCCGGGCTGTCCCTCGGCCGGCCCGAGCTGGTGGCCGTCGCCGCCCCCCTGGCCGTGCTGGTGGTCGCCGGCCTGGCCGGGGCCCGCGACCCCGAGGTCTCGGCCGAGGTCCGGGTCGACCGGGAACGGGCCCTGGTCGGCGACCAGGTCACCGTGTCGCTGGACCTGCGGGCGGCCACCCGGGTCGAGCGCCTGGAGGTGCTGCTGGTCATCCCCCCGGGCATGGAGGGCCCGGACGGCGGGACAAGGACCTGGGCGGGAGCCGTGACCCTGGCCGCGGGGGAGGAGCGCACCCTGGAGATCCAGGTGACCTGCAACCGCTGGGGCGCCTACTGGCTCGGCGACGTCCACCTGCGGGCCCACGACCGCTTCCGGCTGTTCACCTGGGAGCGCCACCTGGACCGCCACGCCCCCCTCAAGGTGTTCCCCGTCCCCGACACCCTTCGGGCCCTCGTCCGCCCGTTCGAGACCCAGGTCACCACCGGCAGCCACGTCGCCGCCTCCCGCGGCGACGGCATCGAGTTCGCCGACCTGCGCCCGTTCCTGCCCGGCGACCGGCCCCGCTCCATCAACTGGCGGGCCACCGCCCGCCGGGGCGCCCTGATGGTCAACCAGCGCCACCCCGAGCGGGCCACCGAGGTGGTCCTGTTCCTGGACAGCTTCCTGGACGTCCGCGGCGCCGCCGGCAGCACCCTCGACCAGGCCGTGGGCGCGACCGCGTCGCTGGCCTCGGCGTACCTGCGCCAGCGGGACCGGGTCGGCCTGGTGAGCTTCGGCGGGTTCGTGCAGTGGCTCCAGCCGGGCAGCGGCCAGGCCGCCCTCTACCGGCTGCTCGACACCCTGATGGAGACCCAGGTGTTCGCCACCGCGGCCTGGAAGGGGATCCGCCACCTGCCGCCCCGCACCCTGCCGGCCAAGGCCCTGATCGTCGCCCTCACCCCGCTGGTCGACGAGCGCGGGGTCGCGGCCCTGTTCGACCTGCTGGCCCGGGGCTACGACCTGGCCGTGGTCGACATCTCCCCGCTGACCCCGGCCGCCCCGGCCGCCGCTGGCGAGTGGGGGGACCTGGCCCAGCGCCTCTGGGCCCTGGAGCGCGAGACCCTGCGCCACCGCTACCAGCGCCTGGGCGCGGCCGTGGTCGAGTGGACCGGGACGACCACCCTGCAGCAGGTCATCCTGGAGGTGGAGGCATGCCGGCGCCACGCCGGGCTCGCACCCGGCTGATCTGCGCCTTGGCCGCCACCGCGGTCGCGGCCGGGCTCGCCGCCGCGCCCCTGGCCGCGGTCACCGGGCCGCTGCGCCAGGCCCTGGCCTGGCTGGCCGCCCTCGGCCTGCTCCTGGCGGCCGCGGCCGCCCTGTGGCTGGGCTCCCTGCTCGGCCCGGCCCTGGTCGTGCTGGTGGCCGAGTACGCCATCGCCGCCGTCCGGGGCGGCGGCCGTATCGACGCCGCCGCCCCCCTGGTCGGGGCCGGGCTGCTGCTCTACGCCGAGCTGACCGCCTGGGCCCGGGAGGCCAACCCAAGGGTCCGCGACGAGCGCGCCGTCCTCACCACCAGGGCGGCCGTGGTCACGGCCAGCACCCTGGCCGCGGTGGTCGTCGGCGCGCTGGTGCTGCTGGCCGCGGCCCTGCCCGTAGGAAGTGGCCTGGCCCGCCTGACCATCGGCGTGGTCGCCACCATCGCCACCCTGGCCCTGGTCGCCGTGGTCGCCCGCCCCACCGCCACCCGCACCCCGCGGGGCTGAGCTCAGGCGGCCTGGTCGGGACGGTCGCGCGACGGGGGCCCGCCGGGAGGGGTGCGGTTGGCGCCGGGCATGCGCGCCTGGGCCTGGTGCTTGAGGTCGGTGGCGCGCTCGCGCACCCAGGCCAGGACCCGCTGGGCCCACTTGAACTCGGCCGACAGCACCACCAGGCCGAGAAGGATCACGGCGATCCCGGGGCCGGGCAGCACGAGCATGGCGGCCCCGGCCACCAGCAGGATCATCCCGACCAGGAACACCCCGCCGCGCCGGACCGCCCGGGTCAGCACCTGCAGCAACGGTTCCACCCGGGCCTACCCCCTTCGCCGTCCCCGACAGGGTACCAGCCATGGCGGTCAAGGCCGGATAAGCGAGCCGGAGGGGTGCCGCCGCCGGCGGGCTTCCCGGTATGCTCCGGATCGTCCAGGCCAGACGCTCGCAACGCAGCGAAGGAGGCCGGAGCATGGGTGCCGGGGAGTACTGGAACCCCAAGACCGAGACCCTCGGACGTGACGAGCTGGCCGCCCTCCAGCTCGCCAAGCTGCGCCGGCTGTGCGACTGGGCGGCCGCCCGCAGCCCCTTCTACCAGCGCTCCTTCAAGCAGGCGGGGTTCTCCCCCGAGCAGCTCCGGTCGCTGGACGACCTGCGCCGGCTGCCCATGCTGACCCGGGAGGAGTGGATGGCCTCCCAGGGCGAGCGGCCGCCGTTCGGGCTGCTGCCGGTGGCCGGGCGGGAGGCGGCGATCCGCTGGCACACCACCTCGGGCACCACCGGGCGCGAGCCCATCCGGGTCCTGGACACGGCCAAGGACTGGGCCTGGCAGGCCGAGATGTGGTGCTACGGCCTGTGGGGGTTCGGGGTCCGACCGGCAGACACCGCCTATGTCGCCTTCGGCTACGGGTCGTTCATCGGCTTCTGGGGGCTGCACTACGGCATGGAGAAGATGGGGGTGCTCAACATCCCCGGCGGCGCCCAGACCACCGAGGGCCGGGTCAAGCAGCTCGTGGACTTCGGGGCCACGGTGGTCGCCTCCACCCCCACCTACGCCCTGCGCCTGGCCCAGGAGGCCGAGCGGCTCGGGGTCGACCTGGCCGCGGGCCCGGTGCGGAAGCTGATCCTGTCCGGCGAGCCGGCCGGGTCGATCCCCCAGACCAAGGCCCTGATCGAGCGGCTCTGGGGGGCCAAGGCGGGCGACACCGCCGGGATGACCGAGATCGGCACGATCATGATCTTCGAGTGCCGCCACCAGCCGGGCGGCACCCACATCATCGAGGACCACTACATCGAGGAGGTCGTCGACCCGGCCAGCGGCGAGCCGGTCGGCTACGGCGAGCCGGGGGAGCGGGTGGTGACCTCGTTCGGCCGCGGCATCATCCCCCTGGTCCGCTACCGCACCGCCGACCTGGTGACCCGGGTGCCGGCCTCACGCTGCGCCTGCGGGCGCGGGTTCGACCTGTACGAGGGCGGCATCCTGGGGCGGGTCGACGACATGAAGCTGGTCCGCGGCACCAACGTGTACCCGCGGGCGGTCGAGGGGGTCGTCCGCGAGTTCGACCACGTCGAGGAGTTCCAGCTCCACCTGACCCGCCAGGGGCACTTCGACCGGATCGCCCTGCGGGTCGAGCCCACCCCCGGCCTGGCCGACGCCGACTGGGAGGAGATGGCCGGCCGGCTCGCCAAGGCCCTGGCCGAGGCCCACGAGGGGCTGCGGTTCGAGGTCGAGCGGGCCGCCGAGGGCGAGCTGCCCCGCTTCGAGCTCAAGGCCCGGCGGACCGTCGACGAGCGCGACACCCCGATCGGAGGCTGACATGGCAACCACCGACCTGCTCGGCCGGCCCACCACCGAGGTCGAGGACGAGCTGCTGGCCCTGTACGGGCGCTGCAAGGCGCTGCT
>DASZON010000506.1:0-2074 GCA_035550755.1 Actinomycetota bacterium
CGCCGGCCCGATCCGCACCATGGCCGCCAAGGGCATCCCCGGGTTCAGCCTGCTGGCCGACGCCTGGTCCAAGCGGGCCCCGCTGGGCTGGGACGTCGGCGACCCCACGGTGGTCGCCAGGGTCGCCCTGTGGCTGTTCTCCGACTGGTCGCGCGGCGTCTGCGGCGAGCTCATCCACGTCGACGGAGGCTTCCACGCCATGGGCACCGACCTGCTCTCCAAGGAGGAGCAGGCCCGCCTGGCGGCCGAGGACGGCTGACCCCGGGCCAGCCATGCCGCAGCCGATCATCCTGGTGGTGGCCGACAACGGCCGGGTGGTGGACGGGCTCACCGAGGACCTGCGGCGGCGGTTCGGGGACGACTACCGGGTCCTGGCCGAGCGCTCCCCCGCCGCCGGGCTGGCCGCCCTGGAACGGCTGGCCGCCGCCGAGGACCCGGTCGCCCTGGTGGTCGCGGCCCGCAGGATGGAGGGGACCGACGGGCTGGAGCTGCTGGGCCGGGCCCGCGAGCTCCACCCGGCGGCCAAGCGGGTGCTGCTCGAGCACCGGGGCGAGTGGACCTCGGGCGAGCCGGTGGTCAGGGCCATGACCCTGGGCCAGGTGGACTACGTGCTGTTCCGGCCCTGGCTGCCGCGCGAGCAGTTCCTGTACCTGCCCATCAGCGAGTTCCTGGCCGCCTGGGAGAAGTCGCTCGCCGCCTCGCCCGAGGCCATCCAGATCGTCGGCCGGCGCTGGGGCGCCCGCTCTCACGAGCTGCGCGACGCCCTGGCCAGGGTCGGCATCCCCTACGGCTTCTACCCCGACGACTCCCCCGACGGCCGGCGCCTGCTCGAGCAGGCCGGCGAGGACGGGAGCCGCCTGCCGGTGGTGCTGTTCCGCCGCGGCCTGGCCCTGGCCGACCCCAGCGACGCCGAGCTGGCCGAGGCCCTGGGGTTCGGCACCAGCCCGGCCCCCGGCGGCTGCGACGTCCTGATCGTCGGGGCCGGCCCGGCCGGGCTGGCCGCGGCCGTCTACGCCGCCTCCGAGGGGTTCGCCACCGAGGTCCTGGAGCCGGGCGTCCCCGGCGGCCAGGCCGGCACCAGCTCGCTGATCCGCAACTACCTGGGGTTCCCCTACGGGCTCAGCGGCGAGGAGCTCACCACCAGGGCCTTCCAGCAGGCCTGGCTGTTCGGGGCCGACCTGATCCTCGCCCAGGCCGCCACCGGCCTGCGGGCCGACGGCCCCCACCGGGTGGTGACCCTGACCGACGGTGGCGAGGTCGCCGCCCGGGCGGTGATCCTGGCCACCGGGGCGGCCTGGCGGCGCCTCGGCGTGCCCGCCCTGGAGGCCCTCAACGGGGCCGGGGTCTTCTACGGGGCGGCCGGCAGCGAGGCCAGGGCGATGCGGGGCGAGGACGTGTTCGTGGTCGGGGCCGGCAACTCGGCCGGGCAGGCCGCCGTCCACCTGGCCAGCTTCGCCAGGTCGGTGACGATCCTGACCATCGACGAGCGGCTGGGCGACTTCATGTCCGACTACCTGGTCCAGAAGGTCCGGGCGACCCCGAACATCGCCGTGGAGCTGCACACCGAGGTGGTCGACGGTCGCGGCCGCCAGCGCCTGGAGGGCCTGACCCTGCGCGACCGGCATACGGCCGCGACCAGGACCGTGGCCGCCTCGGCGCTGTTCGTGCTCATCGGGGCCGAGCCCCGCACCGAGTGGCTGGAGGGGGCGGTCGAGCGCGACGAGCGCGGCTACGTGGTCACCGGCGGCGACCAGCGGGCCGGCGGCTGGCCGCTGGAGCGGCCGCCCCTGCTGCTGGAGACGAGCATGCCGGGGGTGTTCGCGGCCGGCGACGTCCGCTACCGGTCGGTCAAGCGGGTCGCCTCGGCCGTCGGCGAGGGGTCGATCGCCGTGCAGCTGGTCCACCAGTACCTTGCCGAGCCCTGGGACGAGGGCCGGTAGGTGGCGGCGACCGGCTTCTCGGCCGCGGTGTGGGCCCTGGCCAGGCGGGTGCCGCCGGGCAGGGCCACCACCTACGGCCTGCTGGCCGAGGCCCATTTCGGCGTGCCCAAGGGCGCCAGAGGGGTCGGCCAGGC
>DASZON010000507.1:0-1660 GCA_035550755.1 Actinomycetota bacterium
GGTGATGAACTGGAACCGGTAGCCCATCGCCGCCAGCTCCTTCTGGAAGCGGGCGATGGTCTGGTCGTCCAGGTGCCGGCGCCAGTTGAACGACGGCGAGCAGTTGTAGGCCAGCAGCTTGCCCGGGAACCGGGCGTGGACGGCCTCGGCGAACGCCCGCGCCTGGTCCAGGTCGGGGGTGGAGGTCTCGCACCACAGCAGGTCGGCGTAGGGGGCGTAGGCGAGGGCGCGGGCGATCGGGGCCTCCAGGCCCGCCCGGACCCGGAAGTAGCCCTCGGCGGTCCGCTCCCCGGTCAGGAACGACCGGTCCCGCTCGTCCACGTCGCTGGTCAGCAGGGTCGCGGCCAGGGCGTCGGTGCGGGCCACCAGGATGGCCGGCACCCCGGCGACGTCGGCGGCCAGCCGGGCCGCCTGCAGGGTCCGGATGAACTGGCCGGTCGGGACCAGGACCTTGCCGCCCAGGTGGCCGCACTTCTTCTCCGAGGCCAGCTGGTCCTCGAAGTGGATCCCGGCCGCCCCGGCGGCGATCATCGCCGTGGTCAGCTCGTAGGCGTTCAGCGGCCCCCCGAACCCGGCCTCGGCGTCGGCCACGATCGGCACCAGGTACCGACGGTCGGACCCCTCGACCCGGGCGACCTGCTCGGCCCGGAGCAGGGCGTTGTTGATCCGGCGGACGACCGCGGGCACGCTGTTGGCCGGGTACAGGCTCTGGTCCGGGTAGACCTGCTCGGACAGGTTGGCGTCGGCCGCCACCTGCCAGCCCGACAGGTAGATGGCCTCGAGGCCGGCCCTGGCCATCTGCACCGCCTGCCCGCCGGTCATCGCTCCCAGCGCCGGGACGTGGTCGCGCTCGGCCAGCAGCCGCCACAGCCGTTCGGCCCCGACCCGGGCCAGGGTGTGCTCGACCAGCACCGACGGCCGCAGCCGGAGGACGTCGGCGGCGCGGTAGTCGCGGCGCACGCCCCGCCAGCGCGGGCTCGAGGACCATTCCTCGGACAGGATCGCAGGGGTGATCTGGGGCATGGCGCACCACCTCCCGGGCGGAGCTGCCCGGCTGTTTCAGGACGCGTGTTGTGGTGGTCGACCCCGGAGGCCCTACTGTAGCCCGACCTGAGGTATAGATCCAATTGATTGTTGCTATCTACTCGATCGGTTCTGTCGATAGCTGCAGGTCAGCCGCGTAGGCGGGCGGCCTGGTTGAGGTACGGGCAGTGCCGGCAGCCGCGTTCGCAGCAGGTGCCGCGGTCCCACAGGTAGGCGGCGGTGAAGACCCAGTAGCCGGTGGCCGGGTCGAGGTAGCCGTCCTCGCCGGCGGCCAGGGCGCGGGCGTGGGCGGCCAGGACGGCCCCGTGGTCGGGGCGCGCCGGGTCCAGGCGGGCCGGGTCGGGCTCGGCCAGCGCGGCCGGGAGGCGGCGGCCGGGCATGCTCACCGGACCAGCCTAGCCGCCGGGCCGGCTGGGAGTAGGCTTCTCCGATCCTCCTAGCGCGACCTCACCTCACCGTCCCGAGGAGCTTCCATGGGCATCCCCAGCGCCTCCTACTCGATCACCATGCGGGTCCACCTGGGCGCCGACCCGCTGGGCATCGGCCGCATCACCACCGCGGTCGGCGAGTCGGCGGGCACGGTGGTGGCGGTCGACATCGTCGAGTCCCACTCCGA
>DASZON010000508.1:0-6571 GCA_035550755.1 Actinomycetota bacterium
GACGTTCCCGAACACGGTGTGGCCGACCTCGGCCGGCTCCACCCCGGAACGGCTCACCGCCTCGCGGACCACGGCCGCGCCGAGGTCGGCCGGGGGCAGGTCCTTGAGGCTGCCGCCGTACTTGCCGACGGCCGTCCGGACACCGGAGAGAACTACTACGTCACGTGCTCCAGCCATGCTCACACTCCTTCGCTTCCCTACATGTAGAGGCCGCCGTTGATCCCGTACACCTCCCCGGTGATGTAGCCCGAGTCGGGGTCGGCCAGGAACTCGACCACCCGGGCGATCTCGTCCGGGTCGCCGAGGCGCCCCACCGGGATCTGGCCGATCACCCGTGCCAAGACCTCCTCGGGCATGGCCGACACCATCTCGGTGGCGATGAACCCCGGGGCGACCGAGTTCACCGTGATCCCCTTGCGAGCCGTCTCCAACGCCAGACTGTTGGTCAACCCGAACAACCCCGACTTGGCCGCGGCATAGTTCGCCTGGCCGATGTTGCCCTTCTCCCCGATCACCGAGCTGATGTTGATGATCCGCCCATAGCCGCGGTCCAGCATCGACTGCAGCACCGCCCGGCTCAGGTAGAACGCCCCCGACAGGTTCACATGCACGACCCGGTCCCAGTCCTCCACGCTCATCTTGCGGACCGTGCGGTCGATGGTGATGCCGGCGTTGTTGACCAGGATGTCGAGCTGGCCATGCTGCTCCAGCACCTCGCCGATGACCCGCTCACAGTCGCCCGCCACCCCGATGTTGCCCTGATGGATGGTCGACCCCTCATGGGCGGCCGCGAACGCCTTGGCCGTGTCCGCCCCGTGGGAGTAGCCGACGGCCACCTTGACCCCACGGTCGGCCAGGCGGCTGCTGATCGCCAGCCCGATCCCTCTGGCCCCGCCGGTGACGAGCGCAACCTGACCTTCCATACTGGCCATAACGGCCTCCCTTCCGCCCGGGATTGGTGGCTACCGGGTCACCAGGACGATCTCGAACGAATACAACGATGCCCGGTAGATGTGGTCGGCAAGCTCGACCGGCTGCCCGGATTCGTTGTAGGTGGTCCGCTCCATGGTGAGCAGCGGCTCGCCCTTGTGGGCCTGGAGGAGCTTGGCCTCGGCGCTGGTGGCGCTCCTGGCCCCGATGACCTGGGAGGCGAGGTGCAGGCCGACCCCGGCCGCCCGCATCAGCTGGTACAGCCCGGCCCGCTGCAGCCGCTCGGCGTCCAGGTCGACCAGGCCCAGGGGGAGCCAGTTGCGCATGACGGCCAGGGGCTGACCGTCGGCGTAGCGCAGCCGCTCGAGGGCGAGCACCTCGTCCCCGTCCTCGAGCCCGAGGGCGTGGGCGACGGCGTCGCTGGCCGGTTCGCGGCCGATCGACAGGACCTCGGTGCGGGGGTTCTTGTGGCTGGTCATCAGGTCGTCGTACAGGCTCGACAGCGCCACCGGCCGCCGCACCTTGGAGTGGACGACCTGGGTGCCGACGGCCCGGCGGCGGACCAGGTAGCCGCGGTCGACCAGGTACTCGATGGCCCTCCGGAGGGTGGGTCGTGACACCCCCAGCGCCTGGGCCAGGGCGAGCTCGCCGTCGAGGCGGCTGCCGGCCGCCAGCTCGCCCGACTCGATCGCCTCCTCGAGCTGCTGGGCGACCTGGTAGTACATGGGCACAGGACTGGCGCGATCGACGGTGATCGACGCCGGCGAGAACGTCATGCGTCCAGCCCCCGAGGCAACGTGTCCCCTCAACCAAACATTGTTAATAAGTTAGGACAAAGGGTTGACATCACTAGCTATGAGTAGTTAGTTACCGTATTGTAACCTCCGCTGTCTAGTCCCCTTGGCGATCCCGGTCCACGCAGCTCGGTGGGAGGCACGCCATGACCGCGCCATTCGACGTGCTCACCATGGGTCGGATCGGGGTCGACGTCTACCCTCTGCAGGTCGGCGTCTCCCTGCGCGAGGTCGAGAGCTTCGGCAAGTACCTGGGCGGCAGCCCGACCAACGTGGCCGTGGCCGCGGCCCGCTACGGCCGGCGCAGCGCGGTCATCACCCGCACCGGCCAGGACCCCTTCGGCGAGTACCTGCACGACGCCCTCCGCGGGTTCGGGGTCGACGACCGCTACGTGACCGCCGTCGCCGGGCTGCCGACCCCGGTGACCTTCTGCGAGATCTTCCCGCCGGACGACTTCCCGCTCTACTTCTACCGCTGGCCGAAGGCCCCGGACCTGGAGATCCGCCCCGAGGAGCTGGACATGGAGGCGGTCCGGACGGCCCAGGTGTTCTGGGTGACGGTGACCGGACTCTCCCAGGAGCCCAGCCGCAGCGCCACCCTGGCCGCGCTCGAGGCGAGGGACCGGGCCGGCATCACCATCCTCGACCTCGACTACCGTCCGATGTTCTGGTCGTCCCGGGAGGAGGCGAGGGCCCAGGTCCAGCGGGCCCTCGAGCACGTGACCGTGGCCGTGGGCAACCTCGACGAGTGCGACACCGCCGTGGGCGAGCGCGAGCCCCGGGCCGCCGTCCAGGCCCTGGCCGCCCGCGGGGTCGAGGTCGTGGTCGTCAAGCAGGGACCCAAGGGCGTGCTCGCCTTCGACGGGACCACCGAGGTCGAGGTCCCCCCGGTGCCGGTCCAGGTGGTCAACGGCCTCGGGGCCGGCGACGCCTTCGGCGGGGCGCTCTGCCACGGCCTGCTGGCCGGCTGGGACCTGGAGCGCCAGATGCGCTTCTGCAACGCCGCCGGGGCCCTGGTCGCCTCCCGGCTGGCCTGCGCCGACGCCATGCCCGACGCCGCCGAGGTCGAGGCGCTGCTCGAGGAGGCCGTCAATGCTGGATGAGCGCTACCGGACCCTGCTCGAGACCCGCAGCCGGCGCCCGCACACCGTCGCCGAGGCGGCGGCCAGCCGGGTGCGGCCGTCGTCGCTGTTCAACGAGCACGGCCGGCTGATGATGATCGCCGCCGACCACCCGGCCCGCGGTGCCCTGCGGGCCGGCGAGCGGGCCCTGGCCATGGCCGACCGCGTGGAGCTGCTCGACCGCCTCTGCCTGGCCCTGTCCCGTCCCGGGGTCAACGGCGTCCTCGGCACCCCCGACATCCTCGAGGACCTCCTGCTGCTGGGGGCCCTGGACGGCAAGGTGGTGGTCGGGTCCATGAACCGGGGCGGGCTGGCCGGGACCGCCTTCGAGATCGACGACCGCTTCACCGCCTACGACGCCCCCAGCCTGGCCGAGGCCGGCTTCGAGGGCGGCAAGATGCTGCTGCGCATCGACCCCGACGACCTGGCCACCGTGGCCACGGTCGAGGCCTGCGGGCAGGCCGTGAGCCAGCTGGCCGCCCGCCGCCTGCTGGCCATGGTCGAGCCGTTCATCGCCCACCGGGTCGACGGGCGGGTCCGGATCGACCTCGGCGCCGAGGCGACCATCCGGGCCATGACCGTGGCCGCCGGCATCGGCAACACCTCGGCCTACACCTGGCTCAAGGTCCCGGTGGTGGAGGAGATGGAGCGGGTCATGGCCGCCACCACCCTGCCCGCGCTGCTGCTGGGCGGCGAGGTCAGCCAGGCCCAGGACGCGGCCTTCGAGAGCTGGCGCAAGGCCCTCAAGCTCCCCACCGTCCAGGGCCTGGTCATCGGCCGCTCCCTGCTGTACCCGCCCGACGACGACGTGGCCGGGGCCGTGGACGCCGCCGTCGGCCTGCTGTCGGAGGGGACGGGGTGAACCCGTACCTGCCGCGGGGGGCGAGCGCCGAGGGCGCGTGGTCGCTGGCGGTCACGCCCGAGCGGGCCGGCTGGGCCTTCTGCGGCCTGCGGGTCCTGGAGCTGGAGGCCGGCGACTCCTGCAGCTTCGCCAGCGGCGGCGACGAGCTGCTGGTCCTGCCCCTCGAGGGCGGCTGCGTGGTCGAGTGCGAGTCGCGGCGGTTCCGGCTGGCCGGGCGCCGCGGGGTGTTCACGGACGTGAGCGACTTCGCGTACGTGCCCATCGACGCCGAGGTCCGGGTGACCAGCCCCGGCGGCGGCCGCTTCGCCCTGCCCTCGGCGCGGGCCGCCAACCGCCTGGACCCGGCCTACGGGCCGGTCGGCGAGATCCCGGTCGAGCTGCGCGGGGCCGGCCAGTGCAGCCGCCAGGTCATCAACGTCTGCACCCCCGACTCGTTCCCGGCCGACAAGATCCTGGTCGTCGAGGTCCTCACCCCGGAAGGCAACTGGTCCTCGTACCCGCCGCACAAGCACGACGAGCAGCGGCCGGGGGAGATGCAGCTGGAGGAGATCTACTACTTCGAGATCGGCGGTGACGGCGGGCTCGGCTACCAGCGCGTCTACAGCTCGGGCCCGGACCGCCAGATCGACGTGCTCGCCGAGGTCCGCTCGGGCGACGTGGTGCTCGTGCCCTACGGCTACCACGGGCCGTCGATGGCCGCCCCCGGCTACGACCTCTACTACCTCAACGTCATGGCCGGTCCCGCGCCCGAGCGGGCCTGGCGCTTCTGCGACGACCCGTCCCATGCCTGGGTCCGCGGGACCTGGGAGGGGCAGGCGGTCGACCCCCGCCTGCCCATGACGAGCTCTGGAGGCGGCACGTGAGCGGAACGAGGCGGCTGACCATGGCCCAGGCCCTGGTCGAGTTCCTGGCCAACCAGTACAGCGAGCGCGACGGCCAGGAACGGCGGCTGTTCGCCGGCTGCTTCGGGATCTTCGGCCACGGCAACGTGGCCGGCATGGGCGAGGCCCTGCGCCAGTATGCCGACCGGCTTCCGTACCACATGGCCCGCAACGAGCAGAGCATGGTCCACATCGCCTCCGGCTTCGCCAAGCACAGCAACCGGCTGTCGACCTTCGCCTGCACCTCCTCGATCGGCCCGGGCGCGACCAACATGGTCACCGGGGCGGCCACGGCCACCGTCAACCGCCTGCCGGTGCTGCTGCTGCCCGGCGACCTGTTCGCCTCCCGGGTCGCCCCGCCCGTGCTCCAGCAGCAGGAGTCGGCCGGCGGCCCCGACGTCAGCGCCAACGACGCCTTCCGGCCGGTGTCGCGGTTCTGGGACCGGATCAACCGGGCCGACCAGCTCCCCGGGTCGCTGCTGGAGGCCATGCGGGTGCTGACGGACCCGGCCGAGACCGGCGCCGTCACCCTGGCCCTGCCCCAGGACGTCCAGACCGAGGCCTTCGACTACCCCGCCGAGCTGTTCGAGCGCCGCGTCTGGCACGTGGCCCGGCCCGTGCCCGAGGCGGCCATGCTGGCCCGGGCGGCCGAGGTGCTGCGGGGGGCGCGGAGGCCGCTGCTGGTGGCCGGGGGCGGGGTCGTCTACGCCGAGGCCACCGAGGCGCTGCGGGCCCTGGTCGAGGCGACCGGGATCCCGGTGGCCGAGACCTACGCCGGCAAGGGCGCGATGCCCTACGACCACCCCTCGGCCCTTGGCGCCATCGGGGTCACCGGCACCGACGGGGCCAACGC
Organism: Actinomycetota bacterium; assembly: GCA_035550755.1. Taxonomy (GTDB): domain Bacteria; phylum Actinomycetota; class CALGFH01; order CALGFH01; family CALGFH01; genus CALGFH01. Next base: position 5,442 of record DASZON010000508.1, read on the forward strand.
CATGGCCCGCCAGGCCGACGTGGTCCTCGGGGTCGGCACCCGCTGGGCCGACTTCGCCACCGCCTCCCACAGCATCTTCGCCAACCCCGAGGTGCGCTTCGTCAACCTCAACGTGGCCGCGGTCGACGCCTTCAAGCACGCCGCCGTCCCGCTGGTCGCCGACGCCCGCGAGGGCCTGGAGGCCCTGCCCGCGGCCCTCGTCGGCTGGACCGTGGACGGCGACTGGCAGGAGTCGGCGGCCGCCCACAACCGCGCCTGGGACGAGCAGGTGGAGCGCGTCTACCGGGCCGGGCACGGGCCGCTGCCCAGCCAGGGCGAGGTCATCGGGGCCGTCAACGACGCCGCCGAGCCCCGCGACGTGGTCGTCTGCGCCGCCGGGAGCATGCCCGCCGACCTCCACAAGCTGTGGCGGACCCGCGACCCCAAGCAGTTCCACCTGGAGTACGGCAACTCCTGCATGGGCTACGAGATCCCCGGCGCCATCGGCATCCGCATGGCCGACCCCGGCCGCGAGGTCTTCGCCATGGTCGGCGACGCCGGCTACCTGATGAACCCCGGCGAGCTGGTCACGGCCGTGGCCGAGGGGATCAGGATCATCGTCGTCCTCGTCCAGAACCACGGCTACGCCTCCATCGGGTCGCTGTCGGAGGCGTCGGGCAACGGCCGCTTCGGGACCAGGTTCCGCTACCGCGAGGCCGACGGCGGCGACGGCGGGACCCTCCCGGTCGACCTGGCCGCCAACGCGGCCAGCCTCGGCGCCATGGTCCTGACCCCCAAGACCGTGGGGGAGCTGGCCGACGCCCTCAAGGAGGCGCGCGAGGCCGACGGGCCGGTGGTCATCCACGTCGAGACCGACCCGCTCCAGTACGTGACCATTGGCGGTGCCTGGTGGGATGTTGCCGTGGCCGAGGTCTCCGACTCCGAGTCCGTGCGAGGGGCGCGGGCCGCCTACGAGCGAAGCAAGCAGGACCAGCGTCACTACCTGTAGGGCCACAGCCCGGCGAAAGGACTGCCCATGCGGACCATCAACCACTGGATCGGCGGCCGCACCGTCGACACCGAGCCCGAGCGCACCGGGGCCGTCTACGACCCGGCCACCGGCCAGCAGGCCGCCCAGGTGGCCTACGCGA
>DASZON010000509.1:0-9526 GCA_035550755.1 Actinomycetota bacterium
GGACGAGGTCACGATCTGCTACGGCATGACCGAGACCAGCCCGGTGTCGTTCCAGACCGCCACCGACGACCCGGTCGACAAGCGGGTCGCCACCGTCGGCCGGATTCACCCTCACGTCGAGGTCAAGGTGATCGACCCCGAGAACGGCCGGGTCGTCCCCCGCGACACCCCGGGCGAGCTGTGCACCCGCGGCTATGTGGTGATGCTCGGCTACTGGGAGAACCCGGAGGCCACCGAGCAGAGCATCGACCAGGCGGGCTGGATGCACACCGGCGACCTGGCGACCCTGGACGGCGAGGGCTACGCCAACATCGTCGGCCGCATCAAGGACATGGTCATCCGCGGCGGCGAGAACGTCTATCCACGCGAGGTCGAGGAGTTCCTCTACCAGCACCCGGCGGTCGCCGACGTCCAGGTGGTCGGCGTGCCCGACAGCAGGTACGGCGAGGAGCTGTGCGCCTGGGTGCGGCTGCGCGAGGGCCAGGAGGTCACCGGCGACGAGCTCCGCGAGTGGTGCCGGGGGAAGATCGCCACCTTCAAGATCCCCCGCTACTGGAAGTTCGTCGACGCCTTCCCCATGACCGTCACCGGCAAGGTCCAGAAGTTCAAGATGCGCGAGACCTCGGTGGCCGAGCTCGGCCTGGAGACGGCCGCCGCCACCCGGACCGCCTAGGCCTGGGTGGGGACGACGGAGGGCCCGCGCTGGGGACCGTCCCAGCGCGGGCCCGTCCGCCCCCCCGGACTTAGGCCACCCTGTGGAGCTGGCCGCGGATGGCGCCGGGTACGAAGTCGAGGTTGTGGATGTTGGAGTAGTAGTTGGCGGGATGGCGGCGGATGTCGCGGAGCAGGGCCGGGTCCTGGCCGTCGACGCAGCCGCCGGCGGCGGCGACGGTCGGCGGCAGGGCGGCCGTCGGCGCGCCGGGCAGCTCGGGCACGTCGAAGAACAGCACCACCACCGGGCCGGCGACCCCGGCCGGGCCGGAGTGGATGTGGGCGAAGATCGGCGGGGCGATGCCGGTCCAGGCGAGGGCGAAGCAGACCCGCTCCCGGCCGGTCCGGACCAGGGCCAGGCCGCGGCCGTCGGGGTCGCCGGGACCGGGGACCTCGTTGGCGCCGGTGAGGCGGGCGGCGAGCTGGTGCGGCAGCTCGAGGTCGACGTGGCGGGCGCGGTGGAGCTGGCCGCGGATCGCCCCGGCCGGGAACTCGGCCGTGTGGATGTTGACGTACCAGCCGCTCGGCCTGGCGGCGATCCTGGCGGCCAGGGCCGGGTCGATGTCGGCGCAGCCGGCGACCGACGAGAGGGTGTCGGGCAGGGAGGCGGCGTTGACGCCCGGCTGGAAGAACGGGACCACGACCGGCCCGGCCACACCGGCCCGGCCCTCGTGGATATGGCTGGCCGTGGGGGCACCGATCCCCGACCACTGGAGCAGGAAGCAGGCCTGGTCGCCGGCCAGCCGGACGACGGCGCGCCCGCGGCCGTCGGGGTCGCCGGGACCGGGCACCTCGTTGGCGCCCTTGAGGGTGGCGGCGAGGGTGGTGACCTTGGCGGCGGTCCTGGCGGAGGCCGTGCCGGAGGCGGCGGCGGTCGGGGCGGCGAGGAGGGTCAGCCCGAGCACCAGGGCGGCGGTCAGCGCGACGGCGGGGACACGGTTCCGCATGCGCCTGCTCCTTTCCGGCTCGTGCGGGAGCTACAGGGACACAGGGACAACCATTGAGGGACCCGTCCGCTTCCCGTGCTAGGGTCGAAACATCGTGGAGATGAAGATCGGGGTCCATCTGGGCCGCGACGACCCGCTCGGCCAGGGGGCGGCCCGGCGGGCCGACTGCGTGCAGTTCTTCCTCGGCGAGCCCAACGGCTGGAAGGTCCCGCCGCCCTCCGACGACGCGGCCGAGCTGGCCGCGGCCGACATGATCGTGTACGTCCACGCCCCCTACGGGATCAACCTGGCCTCCCCGAACAACCGCATCCGCATCCCGTCGCGCAAACTGCTGGCCGAGACCTGCCAGGGCGCGGCCGCGGTCGGGGCGGCCGGGGTGATCGTCCACGGCGGCCACGTCACCGACGGCGGCGATGTCGAGGAGGGCTTTGTCCGCTGGCGCAAGGCCATGGACCAGCTCGAGTCCGAGGTCCCGGTCCTGCTCGAGAACACCGCCGGGGGGAACCACGCCATGGCCCGGCGCTTCGACGTCCTGGCCCGGCTGTGGGACCGGATCGGCGACACCGGCATCGGGTTCTGCCTCGACACCTGCCACGCCCACGCCGGCGGCGAGGACCTGGACGGCATCGTCGACCGGGTCAAGGCGATCACCGGGCGGATCGACCTGGTCCACGCCAACGACTCCAAGGACAAGGCCGACTCGGGCCGCGACCGCCACCAGAACCTGGGCGAGGGCCAGATCGACCTCGACACCCTGGTCGGCATCGTCCAGGCCGCCGGCGCCCCGGTGATCTGCGAGACCCCTGGCCCGGCCGAGGCCCAGCGGGCCGACATCGCCCTGCTCCGGTCCAGGCTCGGCGGCCGCTAGCCCCCCTGTCCCCCGAGCGCCCGGTAGCGCGCCAGGTCGACCGCTTCCAGGGCCCTCGCCGGCCGGGCCTGGAACGCCCACAGCCGACGCTGGAGCGGCCCCGGCAGGCGCGGGATGAGCCGCAGCGCCTGGTCGGTCAGCCAGACCTGCCGGGGCGTGGCCGGGATGATGGTCTTCATCACCGCCGGGCCAAGGGCGCGGCTGCGCCGGACCAGCTCGCCCAGGGCCCGCTCGGGGCCGGCGAGTAGCCGGCGTCCCCCACCAGGGTGCCCGCCCGCTCGACCAGCTCGGCATCCGGATCTGGCCGATCGAGTCGAAGTAGGAGTCGGGGGCGCCGTCCAGCTCCGAGAGGATGCGGGACAGCTCCCAGGTCCGGTCGGGGAACGCCTGGCGCAGCAGCCGCCGCTGCGCCTCCAGGTCGGCGTGGTGGTAGCGGAGCTCCTCGGCCGACCGGAACAGGAACAGCGCCCTCGCCTGACCGGTCTGGCGCACCGCGTACATGGCGGCGGTCCGGCCGGGGGCGCTCCAGCTGACCATCCGGCCCTCGAGGCCGCGGTAGTTGGGCAGGGTGTAGACCCCGAGGTAGCCGCCCAGGAAGTGACGGAAGCCGGCCTCGTCGCCGAAGACCAGCCGGCGCACGTTGGAGTGCAGCCCGTCGGCGCCGACGACCAGGTCGAAGCGCCGCGGTGGGCCGTGCTCGAAGGTGACCTCGACCCCGTCGCCGTCCTCGTCCAGGGTCCGGATCGAGTCGCCGAAGCGGTAGTCGACGTCGTCGCGGGTGGCCTCGTAGAGGATGAGGTGAGCTCGCCGCGCATGATCTCCACGTGCCGGTCCGAGATCCCGGCCACCAGCCCGCTGACGTCCACCTGGATGGGCCTGCGGCCCGGGCGCTCCACCACGACCAGCTCGGTCTGGGTCCGGGCGGCCTGCACCTTGGGCAGGACCCCCATCCACTCGGCCACGTCGACCGCCGGGCCGAACAGGTCGACGGCATGCCCGCCCAGTCCGGCCCGCAGGGCCGGGTTCTGCTCGACGACCGTGGGGGTGAAGCCGTGCCGGTGCAGCCACCAGGCCAGGGTGGGCCCGGCCACGCTGGCCCCGGACACCAGCACCTCGGTGTTCCGAGGTCCCATCGGCCGCCTCCTCCCTGTCGGCGCCCCGTCCCCGGGGGCGTTGCCGTGACGCTAAGCTACCGCCACCAGACCTGACCCGAGGGGCCGACCGATGCCAGCCACGCCGACCACCAACCCGACCCGGGCCGCCCTGGAGGCCGCCGTCCTCGACCTCACCGACGAGCAGATCGCCACTGCCCTGTGCAAGGTCGACCGGCCGGTGAAGGAGGCGTTCGAGGAGCGCGCCGCCTACGCCTGGCCGCGGGAGGCGCAGCTCAGCCTGCTCACCGCCCTGGCCCAGCGGCTGGAACGCGGGCGCGTCCCGGCCCGGAGCTGACCCGGGGCCCGCTCAGGCGGGGGGCCGGGCCGCGGGGCGGCCGTCGTCGGCGGGGTGCTCGACGATGGCGACCACCCGCGAGGACAGGAACCGGGCCGTCCGGACCGGCTGGCCGGTGCGGGTCACCTCCGCCACCTCCACCATGGTCCGCGAGGTGGTCACCTCCACCCGCCGCCCGGACCGGGTGGCGACGATGTCGAACCCGCGCACGCTCCCGTTGCCGGTGTCGACCAGCACCTCGACCTTGTCCCCACGCATACCCGCAGGGTAGCCCGTCCCGGCCGCAGTGGATAGTGCGGCCTCAGCCGGCGGCCGGGACCAGGTCGACCCCGAGCACCGCCGCGGTGGCCGCGACCCCGGCCCCGTCCCCCCGCTCGGCCAGCTCATCGCCCACCGCCAGCGCCGCCGGCGTATCCAGGTCGGCCGCCAGCGCCGCGTCGACCGCCAGGGGCAGCCGCGCGTCGGTCCCGGCCCCCGGCCGCGCGTCGGTCCCGGCCCCCGGCCACGCATCGGTCCCGGCCCCCGGCCGTGCGTCAGCCTCAGCCCCCGGTTCGTGGGACCCCCGAACGGGAGGGTAGCCCACCGGCGGCGGGAGGGCCTCGGGTTGTCCACAGGCTTCCCGCCAGGCCGAGAGGCGGTCGGTGGCTTCCTTCAGCTCGGCGGGGTCCCACTCCCATTCCGAGCGCCAGTGGTGGCCGAGGAGGGCGAGCCGGACCGCGGTGGGCTCGTGGTCGCGGAACAGGTCGCGGGCGAAGACCAGGTTGCCGAGGGACTTGGACATCTTCTCGCCCTGGTAGCGGACCATGCCGGTGTGGAGCCAGCGGCGGACGAACGGCGCGCCGTTGGCCGACTCGGACTGGGCCCGTTCCGACTCGTGGTGGGGATAGAGGAGGTCGGCCCCGCCGCCGTGGAGGTCGATGGTGACCCCGAGGTGGCGCCGGGCCATCGCCGAGCACTCCAGGTGCCAGCCGGGCCGGCCCCGCCCCCACGGGCTCTCCCACCACGGCTCCCCCGGCTGGCTGCGCTGCCAGACGATGAAGTCCAGCGGGTTGCGCTTGCGGGGGTCGCCGGGGTCGCCGCCCCGCTCGGCCAGCAGGTCGCGCTGCTCCGCGGGGTCGAGCCCGGACAGCTCCCCGAACCCGGGGTAGGTGGTGACGTCGAAGAACACGGTGCCGTCGGCCTCGTAGGCGTGGCCGCCGGCGACCAGCCGGCCGGCCAGCTCGAGCATGGCCGGGATCTCCCCGGTCGCCTTGGGGAAGTAGTCGGGTCGGGCGACGTTGAGGGCGTCCATGTCGCGCAGGTAGGCGGCCGTCTCGCGCTGCCCGAGGGCGAGGTAGTCCTCGCCGTTGGCGGCCGCCCGCCGGAGCACGTCGTCGTCGACGTCGGTGACGTTCTGGCAGTAGACGACCTCGTGCCCGCGGGCGCGCAGGAACCGGGCCAGGGTGTCGAAGGCCACGTAGGTGAAGGCGTGCCCGACGTGGGCGGCGTCATAGGGGGTGATGCCGCAGACGTAGAGGGTGACCCGGCGGCCGAGCCGCAGCGGGGCGTCGCCGTGCGGCGGCCCGTGCAGCACCAGGGGGGCGTCGCCGGGGCGGTCGTTCATGGCCAGGATGGTACCGGTGTAGCTTCCGGCGATGCCGCCTCCGACCCTGGCCATCGTCGGCGCCGCCGTCTTCGACGGCAGCGGCGCCGTACCCGTGCCCGGCCAGACGGTCGTGGCCGCCGGCGGGCGGATCGAGCGGGTCGGCCCGGCGGCCGAGGTCGTCCCCCCGGCCGGCGCCGTGGTCGTGGACGGCACCGGGGCCACGCTCCTCCCCGGCCTTGTCGACACCCACGTCCACCTCGACTTCTACCCGCCGGCGCAGGTCCTGGCCGGAGGCGTGACCACCGTCCGCGACCTCGGCTGGCCGGCCGGGCGGCTGGCCGTCCTCCACGATGGCGCCGCCGACCCCCTGGCGTCGCCCCGCCTGCTGGCCGCCGGGCAGATCGTCACCGTGCCCGGCGGCTACCCGACCCGGGCGGCGTGGGCCCCGCCGGGAACGGCCAGGCCGGTGGACGGCGCGGCCGAGGCGGCCGCGGGCGTGGCCGACCTGGCCGCCGCCGGGGCGGCCGTGATCAAGGTCGCCCTCGACGACCGGGTCGGCCCGACCCTCCCCGCCCCCGTCCTGGCCGCCGTGGTCGCCGCCGCGGCCGAGCGCGGCCTGGGCGTGACCGCCCACGTGGGCGGGGCCGCCGAGGCGGCCAAGGCCCTCGCCGCCGGGGTGGGCGAGCTCGCCCACTGGCCGTTCGACCCCTCCGGGCTGCCCGACCCCCTGGTCGACGCCCTGGCCGAGTCGGTGGTGGCCGTGCCCACCCTCCACATCGACCCCTCCCCCGCCCGGCGGGCCGGGGTGCGCCGGTTCGTGGCCCGCGGCGGCCAGATCCTGTACGGCACCGACCTCGGCAACCAGGGGCCGCCGCCCGGGGCCGACGTCCGCGAGCTACGGCTGCTGGTCGCGGCCGGCCTGGAGCCCGGGCGGGCGCTGGCCGCGGCCACCTCCCTGGCCGCCGCGCACCTCGGCCTCGACGACACCGGCCGGGTCGAGCCCGGGGCCCGGGCGGACCTCCTGCTGGTCGACGGCGACCCGCTGGCCGACCTGGCGGACCTGGAGCGGGTGCGGCTGGTCGCCCGCGACGGGTGGGTGGCGGGGAATTCCCCGGCCTAGCCTCGGCGGCGCCCGGCGCGCACCGGACGTCCATTTCCTACCCGATGCGCCGTTCCGACTGACTCAGTGGTTGAGACAGCACGACGGCGGCCATTTGGCTCGGTTGTTTGGCCCAGGATTTCACTCGGACTTGTTGCGAACCGATGAACCCTGTGGTTATCTTCGAGAAATCGGCGCGGTGGGGGTACCAGAATGCGCTGATAGAGAATGAAAGGAGCCTGCATGGGCACCAAGACGATCACCATGTACGTCTCGGACATCGACAGGACCGAGATTGCCGAGGGGCAGGCCTACCAGCTGTCCATCCGTCATCCCGACGGGTCGACCCAGCAGCTCGACATCTCGGCCAAGAACTACCACGACCTCAAGCTCGAGGGCCTTGGCAAGACGCTGAAGAAGCGGGGCCGCAAGCCGGGCTCGACCACCCGGACCGCGGCGGCCACCCGCCGCCGCACCGGGGCCCGCGCCAACAGCAAGGCCGACTCGGCCTGACGGCCGGATCGCTCCGCCGCCCGCGCCAATTCCGGTGCGGGCGGCGCGCTTTCAGGAGCCGGTCCGGCAGGCGGCACACACCCCGAAAACATCCGCCTGGTGGTCGGTGATGGCGAATCCGTGGCGGTGCGCCACCCGGGACGCCCACAGCTCGACCCCGCAGGTGTCGATCTCGACCACCCGGCCGCAGCGCTGGCAAACCAGATGGTGATGGTGGACGGGATTGCAGAGGCGGAACAGCGCCTCCCCGGTGTCGCGCCGGAACACGTCCACCCGGCCGGCATCGACCAGCCCCTGCAGGGCGCGGTAGACGGTGGCCAGCCCGACGGAATCTCCCAGGCCGGCGTGGAGCTCCTTTGCCGACAGGGGCTCGGGGGCGCGCCGCAGGGCCTCGAGGACGGCCGTGCGTTGCCTGGTGACGCGCGCCGGCTCGGGAATTCGGCCGTCGATCATGAGGGTCCTGAGTCTACCGCGCCCGTCATCTGCCAGAATCGCGCCGTGTCCGCCGTTCCTCCCGGCGCCTACCGGCGCTACGCCGACGTCTACGACCTGGTCTGGCGGGCCGCCCCCTATGACCGGTTCGCCGACCTGTGCCTCGAGGCCGCCACCGCCCAGGGGACGGCCGTCCGCCGGGTGCTGGTGGGCGCCTGCGGCACCGGCAGCGCCGCCGTCGAGCTGGCCGGGCGCGGCCTGGAGGTGGCCGGGTTCGACCTCTCCCCCGCCATGCTGGCCGTGGCCGCGGCCAAGCGCGCCCTCGGCGCCCCGGGATACGCCCCGGCCCGTGGCCAGCCCGCCCTGGCCGTCGGCGACCTGCGGGCCGTCCCCGTCCGCAACGGCTGGGCCGACCTGGTCACGGTCCTCAACGCCAGCATCAACTACCTCCTCGACCCGGCCGAGGTCGTGGCCGCCCTGGCCGAGCTGGGCCGGGTGACCGCCCCCGGGGGCACGGTGGTGGTCGAGCCGCTCTCGGCCCGGTTCGTCCACGAGGGCTGGGAGCCGGGTCGCCACCTCGACCGCGACGGTCTTCGCCTGGACGCCACCTACGAGGTCGACGGCGACCTGGTCACCGAGCGGCTGCGCTGGACGCTCGGCGGCATCGCCGAGTCCGAGACCTACCGCCAGCGGCTCTACGGCGACGCCGAGCTGGAGGCCCTGGTCGCCGCGGCCGGGCTGCGACTGGTCGAGCGGCGGCCGATGTGGCCGGCCATCGCGGCCGAGCCGGCGCGCGGGCGCACCCTGTGGGTCGCCCGGCCGCCCGGCTGACGCGCCTTGCGCAATCCCCCTGGACAGGGGTTGGATGGACCCGCAACGACAGCGGTAGGGGAGCCCCCTCGACATGACGTCCACCGTGCATCTCGAGATCCCCGCATCCGGCGCCTACCTCGCGGTGGTCCGAGCCGCCGCCACCGGCCTGGCGGCCCAGCTCCAGTTCACCTACGAGGAGATCGACGACCTCCGGATCGCGGTCGACGAGGCGTGCACCCAGCTGCTGGCCCGGCGGGGCAGCGCCACCACCCTCAACGTCGCCTACCACCTGGCCGACGCCGAGCTGCGGGTCGACGTCTCCATCGAGGCCGACGACACCGGCGACCCGCTGGCCCGCGACACCTTCGCCTGGCAGATCCTGTCCGCCATGACCGACGAGGTCAGCGAGCAGTCCGACAACGGCCGGCTGTGGCTCAGCTTCCGCAAGGCCGGCGGACGCGCGTGAGCGAGGTGCCGGACGCCGGCATGCGGCAGGACCCGCACCCCGCAGACAACGGCACCTCCCCGCTGCACGGCCGTACCGTGGACCGCGCGCACGCCAAGGACCTGTTCCGGCGTTTCGTCGAGACCCGCAGCCCGGCCCTCCGCGAGGAGCTGGTCGGGCTCCACCTGCCCCTCGTCGAGTACCTGGCGCGGCGGTTCCGCAACCGCGGCGAGCCGCTGGAGGACCTGGTCCAGGTGGGCACCATCGGGCTGCTGAAGGCCATCGACCGCTTCGACCTCGAGCGCGAGGTCGAGTTCTCCACCTACGCCACCCCGACCATCGTGGGCGAGCTCAAGCGCCACTTCCGCGACAAGGGCTGGGCGGTGCGGGTCCCGCGCCGGCTCCAGGAGCTCAACCTGTCGCTCAACAAGGTGGTGGCCGAGCTGTCCCAGGAGATCGGCCGCTCCCCCACCATCGCCGAGATCGCCATCAAGGCCCATCTGCCCGAGGAGGAGGTGCTGGAGGGCCTGGACACCTCCAACGCCTACGCGGTCGTCTCCCTCGACGCCCCGGCCGGGGGTGAGGACGCCCCCGCGGTCAGCGAGCACATCGGCGCCGAGGACGAGAGCCTGGAGGCGCTCGAGTACCGGGCCGCCCTCGGCCC
>DASZON010000510.1:0-3305 GCA_035550755.1 Actinomycetota bacterium
GTCCTGCGCCTTCAACACCGCCCAGGTCCTCCAGGCCGCGATCCGCCAGGTCGAGCCGGACGTGGTGCTCTGCGGCTCGGAGTCGACCGACGCCCGCACCTCCCTGGTGCCCAGCGCCCTGGCCGAGTACCTGGGCTGGCCAGGCCTCACCGGGGCCAAGAAGCTCGAGGTGGACGGAACGACCCTCCGCGTCCACCGCGAGACCGAGAACGGCTACGATGTGCTCGAGGCCGAGGGCCCGGCCGTGATCAGCGTGGTCAAGGGCATCAACGAGCCCCGCTACCCGTCGTTCAAGGGCATCATGGCGGCAAAGTCCAAGCCGGTGACCGACTACACCCTGGCCGATCTGGGTATCGACCCGGGCGAGGTCGGCACCGCCGGCGCCACCACCGAGGTCGTCGACTTCGCCCCCCGCCCCCCGCGGCAGGCGGGCCAGCAGGTCAAGGACCCAGGGGACGGCAGCGCCGCGGTCGAGCTGGCCGACTTCCTGGCCGGCCACAAGTTCATCTGAGACGGGGAGCGTAACGCGATGCCGCGAGTTCTCGTTCTGGTCGAGCATGAGGACGGCGCCACCAAGAAGGTGACCTACGAGATGCTGACCAGGGCGCGCGACCTCGGCGAGCCGGTCGCCCTGTTCGTGGGTGAGGGCCTGGACGCCGCCCGCGAGGGGCTGGCCCGCCACGGCGCCACCGCCGTCTACGCCGCCGGCGGCGACAACCGCCTGGCCGGGCCGCTCACCGCCGCCCTGGCCGCGGCCGCCGACCAGGCCGAGCCGGCCGCGGTCCTGGTCGCCGCCACCCCGCTCGGCAAGGACGCCGGGGCCAGGCTGGCCGCCCGCCGGGGCTGGGGGATGCTGGCCGACATCGTCGACCTCGACGCCGACCTGGTCGCGACCCAGAACGTGTTCGGCGGGGCCACCACCGTGCGCTCCCGGGTCCGGACCGGCACCCCGGTGCTGGCCGTCAAGCCCAACTCGTTTCCGGTGGCCGAGGCCCCGGCCGAGCCCGAGGTCACCCAGCTGGACCTGGGCGCCGAGGCCGCTGACCCTGTCCGGGTGACCGACCACGTCGTCCAGGAGCAGGGCGGCCGGCCCGACGTGGCCGAGGCCGAGATCGTCGTCTCGGGCGGCCGCGGCCTCCAGGACCCGTCCAACTTCGCCCTGGTGGAGGCCCTGGCCGACTCCCTCGGGGCGGCGGTCGGGGCCAGCCGGGCCGCCGTCGACGCCGGCTGGTATCCCCACCAGCACCAGGTCGGGCAGACCGGCAAGACGGTCTCACCCCAGCTGTACGTGGCCGTCGGCATCTCCGGGGCCATCCAGCACCGCGCCGGCATGCAGACCTCCAAGACCATCGTCGCCGTCAACAAGGACGCCGACGCGCCGATCTTCGCCATCTCCGACTTCGGGGTCGTCGGCGACCTGTTCAAGGTCATCCCGCGGCTCACCGAAGAGGTCGCCAAGCGGAAGGGATGATGAGCAGCCGCCAGCCACCATCCCAGGAGCCGGCCCGCCCCCGGCGGCGCGCCGACCGCCCGACGGCCCCGGCGGCCGCGCGGGCCAGCGTCAGCGCCACCGGCCGTGCCCTCGGGCTGGTCGCCACCGAGCCGACCCGCCGCCGCGCCCAGCGCCGCGCCCGGATCGACCTCGGCCGCGCCGTCGCCGCCTCCCTGGTCGGCCGGACGGCCCCGCCGCTGCTGGCCACCCCGCTGGCGGCGCACCGCGCGGCCCAGCTCCGCCTCGCCTCCACCGACCCGCCGCCACGGCCGGGGACACCCGGCGGGTCGGGACCACCGGGCGGGCCGGGCCCCGCGTCGCGGCCGCCGGCCCCCGGGCCGGGCCCCGGCCCGGGTGACGGAGTCTGGTCGGCACGCCAGTCGGCCGCCGGAGCGGCCGAGCGACGGTTGGCCGCCGGGGCGACCGAGCCTCAGCCGCCGCCGGTCCGGGGCCGGAGCGCCTCCCGGGCCGGCGGGTCGGCCGGCGGCGCGGACCAGAGCCGCGCCGGGTCGCGGGCCGCGGCGGGGCGGACGGGGTTGCGGGAGCGCGACCTGGCCGCCGAGCTGGAGCGCCTGCTGCTGATCATCGTCCACTTCCTGCCCCGGCTGGCGGCGCGGATCCGGCTCCGGGCGGCCGACGAGCGCCTGGGTGCCTGGGCCACCGGGCTGTCCGACCCCCAGGACCCGGCGGTCGCCGCGGCCCGCGAGCGGGCGGCCGCGGCCCAGCGGGCCGCCATCTCGGCCCGGGCGGCCGTGGCGGCCAACTGGCGCCAGGCGGGCGACGCCGCCCAGCTGTCGGCGAGCCTGGTCTCCGAGGCCGTTGCCGACATCATCGGCTGGATCGGCCACGGGATCCGCAGCGGGTCGAGCATGCTGGTCGCCTGGCTGGTCTCGGTGGCTGTGGCCGCCCGGCGCCGCCTGCGCCTCGGCTCGGCCGCCGCCGGCCGCCATGTCCGGGCCGGCTCGGCCGCGACCCGTGAGAGCCTCCGGGCCGGTTCGGCGGCGACCCGTGACGGCCTCCGGGCCGGTTCGGCGGCGACCCGCGAGGGCCTCCGTAGCGGTTCGGCGGCGACCCGCGACGGCCTGCGGGCCGGATCCGCCGCCGCCGGCCGGGGCGTCCGCGGTGCCGGTGCCGGGATCGCCGGCGCCGCCGGCGGTCTGGCCTCCCGCATCGACGCCCTGGCCGACCGTCGCACGGGCCGGAACGGCCGCGCCGGCTCCGTCCCGGCGGTGTCCACCAGTACCCGCACGGACGCCCGGCTCGCCGACGTTGAAGCGGACACCCAGGTCGGCGTCCCGATCGACCTCGACCATCCCGGGCGGGCGGGGAACGGGGCGGACGCGCCGCCCGCCGAGGCGCCTGGGGCGGTGACCCGGGAGCTCGGCGGCACCCGCAACGGGCACCGCGACGGGGCCGGAAGGGGGCGGCCGGTCCTCGACCCGGCCGATCCCGTGGAGGCGTGGTGGCTGCCGTCCAGCATCACCGACCCGGTGCCGGACCCGTCGCCGCCGGTCGGACGGCGGGCCCGCCGCGCCGCCCGCCGTCGCGGCGAGCGCGACCCGGTGGTCGCCGGCCTGACCAGCGGGCTGGGTAGGGTCGGCCGCCCGTTCCGGGCGATCGGGTCCTGGCTGGCGCCAATGGTCACGGCCATGGCCGCCCCGCCCAACCACCGCCGACGCGGCTGGAAGGCGTTCGCCCGCCCGGTGGTGGTCGCCCTCGCCCTGACCCTGGTGGTCGCCACCGCGACCGCCGTCCCGGCCGGGATGCTGGTCGCCGACTCGGTCAAGGGGGCCGGTGCCGGCCTGCCCGAGCT
>DASZON010000511.1:0-4564 GCA_035550755.1 Actinomycetota bacterium
ACGAGCCGGTCCCGGTCGACCCGGAGGTCATCGACCTGGAACGGCGCAAGGCCGAGGTCGGCACGGTCGCCGGGAACGGCTCGGCCAGCCTGGTCGACCTGGGCGACGGGGTGCTCTGCTTCGAGCTCCACGCCCCGGCCAGCGCCATCGACGCCGCCGTGGTCGAGCTGGCCGCCCGGGCGCTCCAGGAGCTGGAGGGCGGTGACTGGGCCGGGCTGGTGATCGCCAACCAGGCCCGCAACTTCTGCGTCGGGGCCAACCTTGGCGAGGTCGGCATGGCCGCCTACCAGGGCCTGTACGACCAGGTGGGTGAGGCCGTGACGAGCCTCCAGGACGTGCTCATGGGCTTCCGGTTCGCGGCCCGGCCGGTGGTCGCCGCCCCCCACGGCCAGACCCTTGGCGGCGGGGCCGAGATCGTGCTCGCCGCCGACCGGGTTGTGGCCGCCCTGGAGACCTACATCGGGCTGGTCGAGGTCGGGGTCGGGATCGTCCCCGCCGGGGGCGGCTGCAAGGAGCTGGTGCGCCGGATCGTCTCGCCGGCCGTGCGGGCCGCCCCCGACACCCCGGTGCTGCCGTTCGTGCAGCGGGTGTTCGAGACCATCGGCCTGGCCAAGGTGGCCACCTCGGCCGTGGAGGCCCGCGAGCTCGGGTTCCTGGAGGAGCACGACGTGGTCGTGCTCAATGCCGACCACCAGCTGGCCGCGGCCAAGCGCGAGGTCCTGGACCTGGCCGACTCCTACACCCCGCCGGCCCGGGAGGCCTCGGTGTACGCCGCCGGGCTGCCGGTGCTGGCCGCCCTGGAGATGGGGGTGCAGACCCTGCAGTGGGCCGGCCAGGCGAGCGAGCACGACGGCGTGGTCGCCCGCCACCTGGCCCGGGTGCTGTGTGGCGGCGAGCTGTCGCTCGGCCAGTGGGTGCCCGAGCAGCACCTGCTCGACCTGGAGCGGGAGGCGTTCCTGGCCCTGCTCAAGGAGCCCAAGACCATGGAGCGGATCCAGGGCTTCCTGATGACCCGCAAGGTGATCCGGAACTGAAGAGGAGCACGAGCATGAAGGAAGCGGTCATCGTCAGCGGGGCCCGGACGGCGGTCGGGCGGGCGCCCCGGGGGAGCCTGCGGACCAGCCGCTCCGACGACATGGCCGGGGCGGCCATCGCCGAGGCCGTGGCCCGGGCCGAGGGGCTGGACGCGGCCGAGGTCGAGGACGTGCTGCTGGGCTGCGCCATCACCGAGGGCACCCAGGGGCTGAACGTGGCCCGGATCGCCGCCCAGCGGGCCGGCCTGCCCGACAGCGTGCCCGGCCAGACCGTCAACCGGTTCTGCTCCTCGGGCCTGCAGACCATCGCCAGCGCGGCCGAGCGGATCATGGCCGGGTTCGCCACCACCATCGTGGCCGGCGGGACCGAGCACATGTCCTCGACCCCCACGCCGACGCCGACGTTCGCCCCCAACCCCGAGGTCGTCCGCGGCCGGCCCGAGTACTACATGAACATGGGCCTGACCGGCGAACGGGTGGCCGAGCGCTGGGGCGTCAGCCGCGAGGACCTGGACGCCTTCGCCCTCCGCTCCCACCGGCGGGCGGCCGAGGCGGTCGACGCAGGGACCTTCGACCCCGAGATCGTGCCCCTGCCGGTCAGGGTCGAGGCCCTGGACGGCGACGGCCGGCCGGTGGTCCGGGAGAGCACCTTCACCCGCGACGAGGGCCCGCGCCGCGACACCTCGGCCGAGGCCCTGGCCGAGCTCAAGCCGGTGTTCAAGCAGGGCGGCACGGTCACCGCCGGCAACTCCTCCCAGCGCAGCGACGGCGCGGCCGCGGTGGTGGTCATGGAGCGCGAGCGGGCCGAGCGCCTGGGGCTCCGGCCACTGGGCCGGTTCGTCGGCTACGCCGTCGGCGGGGTCGCCCCCGACGTCATGGGCATCGGCCCGACGGTGGCCATCCCCAAGGTGCTGGAGCTCACCGGCCTGACCCTGGACGACATCGACCTGATCGAGCTCAACGAGGCGTTCGCCTCCCAGACCCTGGCCGTGATCCGCGAGCTGGACCTGGACATCGACAAGGTCAACGTCAACGGCGGCGCCATCGCCCTCGGCCACCCCATGGGCGCCACCGGGACCAAGCTGACCGTCCAGCTCCTGGCCGAGCTGGCCCGCCGCGGCGGCCGCTACGGCATGGTGACCATGTGCGTCGGCGGCGGCCAGGGCGCCGCCGGCATCTTCGAGAACCTCCAGAACTAGCCACCAGCCGCGGCTGCGGAGGGCCGCCGGCCGCGGCAATGGAGGGCCGCCAGCCGCGGCAATGGAGAGTTGCCGACCGGGGCTGTGGATAGCTGCCGGCCTCGTTGCGGCCGCTGGGCTACCCTCCCAGAAGGGGCCCCAACAGCGGTGGGTTCGGGTGAGGCGCGGCCGGTTCAGGCGGGGCCGGTTCAGGCGGGGCGGGCGCCGGCGAACTGGCGGGCCTGGGCGACCAGGCGGCCGGCCGAGTCCCAAACCTCCGCCTGCTCGTCGAACCAGCCGCCCTGCCAGAGCTGGCCGCGGACCACACAGGCCAGCCAGCCGGGGGCGGGGAGGCCGCGCACGTAGACGCTCAGGGCGACCGTCGGCGCCCAGCCCGGCAGGCCCAGTCCGAAGCTGCTCGGGGGCAGGGCGTCGGCCATCTGGAGCAGGGCCAGGGGGTCGGCGGCGCGGCCGTCGGTGAAGCGGACCCAGCCGCGCATGTCCAGGCTGCCGCCGGGCCGGCCGGCCAGCCAGCCGGTGGTGGCCGGGTCGATCCGCAGGTCCAGGTGGTGGAGCAGCGGCACCGGCACCCCGCCGGGCAGCTCTGGCCGGCCGGGCAGGCAGTCCTCCACCGGCGGCATCGCCGGCGGGCCGCCGTCCCGCCGCCAGCCGGGCCCGGCGTCGGGGTCGAGCCGGCCGGTGGTGACCAGCGCCGCCATCCGGGCCGCCCCCTCCTGGACCAGGGTCACCGAGGTCATGGCCAGGGTCCGCCCGGCCCGCAGCCGCGCCACCTCCAGCTCGGCCGGCCCGGGGTCGGCCGGGGCCAGGAAGTGCGCACTGACCGCCAGCGGGTGCGGCTGCCCCGCCGCCTCCAGCGCCGCCCTGGCCGCCAGCGCCAGCAGGTACCCACCGTTGGGCCGCCCAGCCACCGTCCAGTCCGGGTCGACCTCGGCCCCCCACCGCTCCGGCCCACCCCGCACCGCCGTGGCCAGATCGAACGCCGCCCCCCCAACCCCCCCGGCCACCCGCCCGTCCTCCGCCTCCGCCATCCCGCCTCCTCCCGTCCAGGCTCCGGAGGCTGCCAGCGGCGCCGCCGGCACCGCAAGCGGAACCGGGCCTCAGGCGACCAGGCGGACCAGGGCGGCGGTGATGGCGGCGACGGTGATGACCACCAGGAGGGGGGCGCGCAGGAGGAGGGCGGCGGCGGCCGCGGCCAGGCCGGCGAGGCGGGCGTCGATGGCGAAGCCGCCGTTGTCGCCGCCGAGGGACTGGGTGACGACCAGGGCGGCGAGCACGGCCGGGGCGAGGTGCTCGAGGGCGGCCTGGGCTCGGGGGGGCGGGGTGTGCCTGGCCAGCAGGAGGGGGCCGGCGGCCTTGATGGCGATGGTGGCCAGGCCGACCACGATCACGCTGATCCAGACGGCGTTCACGAGGGCCTCCTCGCCCCGACGAGGCAGGCCAGGCTGGCGACCACGATCGGGACCCCGGGCCCGGTGAAGGGCATGAGGACGAGCGCGATGGCGGCGCCGCCGAGGGCGGCCAGGAGCCGGGAGCGCTCGCGCACCTGGGACCAGAGCAGGGTCAGGAACAGGGCCGGGAAGGCGGCGTCGAGGCCGAGCGACTCCGGGTCGGCGACCAGGTTGCCGGCGAAGGCGCCGATGGCCGTGCCGGTGGTCCAGCAGACAAGCAGCAGCAGGCCGGCCCCGACCAGCAGGTGCCGGTCGAGGCGGCCGTCGTCACGCTGGGCGATGGCCCAGGACTCGTCGACGATCATCTGGGAGAGCACGGCCCGCTTCCACCACGGCCCCTCGAAGGCGCCGGCCGCCGACAGCCCGATGGGGCCGTAGCGGAGGTTGAGCAGGACCGCGGCCACGATGGCCGTGACCAGCCCGCCGCCGGCGCCGAGGATCGAGGCCACGGCGAACTGGGCCGACCCGGCGAAGGTGGTGACCGACATCACCACCGGGGCCACCCGGCCCATGTCGGCCGACCGGGCCAGGACCCCGAACGACAGCCCGAAGGCGAAGGCGGCGACCCCGATCGGCGCCGCCGCCCGGACGCCGTCCAGGTACGTCCGCCGCGAGGTTGGATGCACCGAGCCTCCTGAAGGGGGAAAGACACCAGCGTACACCGATCACTGGTGACAGGCTACCCGACCGGTGGGACAGGCTCGGCGAGGGCGGCGGTGGCCAGGGCGACGATCTCGCCGGCGTGGGGGACCTCGCCGAGGATGGCCCGCTGGAGCAGGAGGCCGTCGCCGACCACGCTGACGAAGCGGGCGGCGACCTCGTCGGGGACGGACGGGGCGACCCGGCCGGCGGCCCGCTCGCGGCCGACCAGGGCCAGCAGGGC
>DASZON010000512.1:0-4402 GCA_035550755.1 Actinomycetota bacterium
TTGGCCCGGCTCGCCTCCAGGTCCTCGGCGTCCCAGGTGAAGCCGTCCCCGAGCGGGTTCCAGTCGACCCCGAGCCTGCGGCCCAGCTCCTCCTCGCCGGTGCGCCAGCGGCCCGACTTGAGGAACTGGATGACGCAGACCGTCCAGCCGCGGGCCACCGCCCGCAGCACCACCCCGAACGCGGCCGTGGACTTGCCCTTGCCGTCGCCGGTGTTGACCAGCACCAGCGACCGCGCCCGGCGCCGGGCCGGCCGCTCCGGCGGCTCGGTCGGGGGCTCATGCGGGCTGCTCATGGCTCACCTGCCTCTCTGCGGCTGTGGCCCGGACCGGGACGACCACGATCCCGCCGCCGGGGTCCTCGAGGACGCGAACCGACGCGTGGTAGTGGCGGCCGATGACCTCCTCGGTCAGGACCTCCCGGGCCGGGCCGGCGGCCGCGACCCGGCCGCCGTCGAGCAGGACCAGCTGGTCGGCGAACTGGCCGGCCAGGGTGAGGTCGTGCATGGCGCTGACCACGGTCAGCGCCAGGTCCCGGCGCAGGCTGTCGACCAGCTCCATGACCTGCTGCTGGTGGCCGACGTCGAGGCCGGTGGTTGGCTCGTCCAGCAGCAGCACCGGCGCCTGCTGGGCCAGCGCCCGGGCCAGGACCGCCCGCTGGCGCTCGCCACCGCTGAGCGAGTCGAGCGCCCGCCCGCCGAAGGCGCCCAGGTCCAGGTGGTCGAGGACGTCGGCGACGATCGCCAGGTCGCGGCGGGTCTCGCTGCCGAGGTAGGGGATGTAGGGGGTGCGCCCGAGCAGGACGTAGTCGGTGACGGGCATGCCGGCGGGCACGGCCGGGGTCTGGGGGACGAGGGCGATGCGCCGGGCCAGCTCGCGGCGGGACAGGCCGCCCGGGGGGGCGTCGCCGACGCTGACCCGGCCGCGGTGGGGCACCAGCCCGGCGACGGCCCGGAGCAGGGTGGTCTTGCCCGACCCGTTGGGCCCGATCAGGCCGTGGCGGGCCCCGCCGGGGACGGTCAGGTCGAGGTCCCGCAGCACCGGCCGCCCGTCGAGGTCGACCGACACCCCCCGCAGCTCGACCGCGGTCACGGGACCCGCCGGGCGGTCCGGAGCACGAGGGCGAAGAAGGGCGCCCCGAAGAAGGCCGTGACCACCCCGATGGGCAGCTCGGCGGGGGCGGCGACGGTGCGGGCGACCAGGTCGGCCAGGATCAGGAAGATCGCCCCGCCGACCAGGCTGAGCGGGATCAGCCGCCGGTAGCTGGTCCCGGCGACCAGCCGCACGGTGTGGGGGACGATGATGCCGACGAAGCCGATGAGGCCGCTGACGGCTACGGCGGCGGCGGTGGCCAGGGTGGCCGCCCCGACCACCACCAGCCGCACCTGGGAGGCGTTCAGCCCCAGGCTGGTGGCCTCGTCGTCGCCGACCGCGAGCACGTCCAGGAGCCGCCGGTGGAGCAGGATGGCCACGGTGCTGACCAGCGCGTACGGCACCACCAGGGCGACCTCGCGCCAGCCGGCGGTGGTCAGGCGGCCCAGGATCCAGCCGTAGACCTCCCGCAGGGTCTCGGCCTTCTGCTGCTGGACGTAGGTCTGGATGGCGGTGAGGAAGGCGGCCACGGCCACCCCGGACAGGATCAGGGTGGTGGCCGTCCTGGCCCCGCCCGAGCGCCCGAGGGCGTAGGCGGCGACCACCCCGGCGACCGCCCCGCCGAAGGCGGCCAGGGGCAGCAGGTCGACCGGCCAGGTCGAGGTGTCGGGACCGTAGGCGATGGCCAGGGTGGCCCCCAGCCCGGCCCCGGCGGCCGCGCCGAGCAGGTACGGGTCGGCCAGGGGGTTGCGGAACACCCCCTGGTAGGCGGCCCCGGCCATGGCCAGCATGGCCCCGACCAGGCCGCCGAGGACGACCCGGGGCAGGCGCAGCTCCCAGAGGATGGCCGCCTCCTGCCGGGTCAGCCCGGAGCGGATGTGGACGCCCGGCAGCCGCCCGGCCAGCTCGGCCAGGACGGCCCCGGGGGGGAGCCGGACCGGCCCGACGAGGACGGCCACCAGTGCCGCCCCGGCCAGGCCGGCCATGGCGACGGCCAGCGGCGCGGCGCGCAGGCCGGCCGGCCCCGGGCGGGGCTCGGGCACGACCTCCGTGCGCCCGGGCCGCCGCTCGGTGACGGTCACGACCCGGCCGGGTCCAGAGTCTCGACCTTGGCCGCGACCGTCTTGAGGAAGTCGACCACCCGCGGCCCCCAGCGGGAGGCGACGTCGTCGTCGAGCTCGACCACCCCGCCGGTCCTGACCGCGGTGAGGTCGCCCCAGCCGTCCCGGGCCGCCACCGTGCTGGCCGACTGGGCGCAGCATTTGGTGTCGGCCAGGAAGATCAGGTCGGGGTTGGCCTTGACCACGTACTCGGCCGACAGCTGCGGGTAGCCGCTGCCGTCCTTGTCGGCGGCGTCGGCGATGTTCCTCATGCCGAGCTGGGCGTAGAGCTGGCCGATGAAGGTCTTGGAGGTGGCCGAGTACAGGCTCTTGTCCAGCTCGTGGTAGTAGGTCAGCTGGTGGGCGGGCTTGGCCGCGGCGATCCTGGCGATCTCGGCCCGCATGGTGGCGGCCAGCTGGGTGGCCTCGCCCAGGTGGCCGGTGGCCCGGCCGAGCTGGTCCAGCTGGGCGTAGGTGTCGTCGAGGGTCCTGGCCGCCGGCTGCTGGAGGGCCGGGATGGCGAGCTTGCCGAGCCCGGCGGCCAGGTCCCCGGGGTCGTCGGAGTAGACCACCAGATCGGGCTTGAAGCCGGCGACGGCCTCGACGTTGGGCTCGTAGGCCGACAGGTCGGTCCTGGGCGCCTCCTCGGGATAGTTGGAGTTGCTGTCGACGGCGGCGACCTGCTTGCCGGCGCCGATGGCGAACAGCATCTCGGTGGCCGTCGGCGACATCGACACGATCCGCGCGGGCTGCTGCTCGAGGGTCAGCTTGCCGGCCGGGGTGTCGAGGGTGACCGGGAACGTGGCCCCCTGGTCGGCCGGCGCGGGCGCGTCCGACCCGGCGCCGTCCTGGCCGCAGCCGGCGGCCACCAGGGCCAGGACCAGCAGCAGGACCAGGGAGAGAAGCGATCTCCTCATCCATCCTCCTCTCGGTCGGAGGATGCGAGGCTCGTGGGGATCCGAGGCACAACCCGCCCTTCCTCCGAGGACTGAGCTTGCGGCCACGGAGGCAGGCGACCTGGCTCGTCCCCGCCGGGTCTTGGGCGGGGCCTCACAGTTGCGGGACAGCGCCGGGTTCGCACCGGACTTCGCTGGTCCCCGTGGCGCCCGGCGGCGGCGCCGGGCGCGCCGAGTATATGACAGACTCCGCACATGACAGGTGCGACAAGACGGACGCTCGACCGCATTCTGGACGCGATGCTGGACGCCTTCCCGTCCCAGGGCCGGGACCTGGGGCTGCGCGTCTACGAGGGGCGGGTCGACGACCTCTCCCCCGCCGGGCTGGCCCGGCGGGGGGCCGAGCGCCGCCGCCACCTGGACGAGCTGGCCTGCCTGGCCGCCGGCGACGAGCAGGAGGCGGCCGACCGCGACCACCTCGCGCTAGTCCTGGCCGAGGAGGAGCTGCTGCTGGCCCGGCGCGAGCAGGCCCGCCGGGACCCGTTGTGGGCCGGCCGGGTCCTGGGGGTGACCTCCTACCTGGAAGGCCCGGCCGACACCGTCGAGGAGCGGGCCGAGCGGCTGCGCCGCCACCTGGACCAGGTCCCGGACGCCCTGGAGGGGCTGGCCGCCGGGCTCGAGGAGGTCCCCGGGGCGTTCCGGGAGGCGGCCGCCGACGTGTTCTGTGGCTACGCCAGCTTCTACCGGACCGAGGTCGCCGGCCTGGCCGGGACGGCGGTGGCCGAGCGGGCCGCGGCCGCCGTGGACCGCTACGCGGCCCGGGTGGCGGCCCTGGACGGGCCGCCGCTGGAGCCGTGGGGCCCGGCCGACTTCGCCGAGCTGCTGCGCGTCCGGACCGGCACCGCCCTGGACCCGGCGGGGCTGCTGGCCAGGGGCCGGGCCGAGGCCGACCGGCAGCTGGCCGCCCAGCGGGAGGCGGCCGCCCGGGCCGGTGGCACCCCGGCCGAGGTCAGGGCCAGGGCGGCCAAGCGGGCCCCGGCCGCCGGTGAGCTGCTGGAGGCGGCCGCGGCCTCGGTGGCCGAGTGCCGCCGGTTCGTGGCCGACAGCGGCTTCATGTCCCTGCCCGCCGACGAGCCCCCGGGCGTCGAGGCGGCCCCGCTGTACCTCCGCGGGGCGCTGGCCTTCCACCACGCCCCGGGGCCGTTCGACCCGGTGCCGCCGTCCAGCTTCCGCTACTACCTGACCCCGCCCCTGCCCGAGTGGGACCCGGAGCGGACCGGGCGCTGGCTGGCCCTGTTCGAGCCCCACATCATGGCC
>DASZON010000513.1:0-1863 GCA_035550755.1 Actinomycetota bacterium
CGCTGGGCGCCGTCCAGGTCGCGCCGCAGCGCCCCGAGCACGCTGGCGTCCAGCACCCCGGACGCCTCGAACACCTCGACCACGGGCCCGCCGTCCTGCGCCCGCGCAGGCGCCAGCCCGAGGGTGGCCAGCAGCGCACCAGCGAGACAGAGGAGGGAGGCGGCTCGTCGCATCGCCCCTATTGTTGCACCGCCTGGGCGCGCCGGAACCTCAAGCACCTGTTGGTGGGGCCCCTACCGGGAGGGTAGCCCAGGGCCGGAAGCAGGGCGAACGGCTGTCCACAACCCTCCCTCAGCCATGGGTCCCCGGTGGACAGCCGCCGGGGTGCGGCTACGATGGCGCGACCATGCTGGAGGTGCTGGACCGGGCTCGGCTGGTCGTGGTGACGGGCAAGGGCGGGACCGGGAAGACGACGGTCGCGGCCGGGCTCGCCGTTGCCGCGGCCGGCCGGGGGCGCCGCGTGCTGGCCGTCGAGGTCGAGGGGCGCCAGGGGCTGGCCGGGCTGTTCGGGCGGGGGGCTCTCGACCACCGGGAGGCGCGGGTCGCCGACGGGGTGTCGGCGCTGGCCGTCGACCCTGACGAGTCGCTGCGGGAGTACCTGGAGCGGTACGGGTTCGGGCCGCTGGCGCGGCTGCTGAGCTGGTCGCACCTCAACCGGTTCATCACCGCGGCCGCGCCCGGGCTGGGGGACGTGCTGCTGGTGGGCAAGGTCTGGGAGGCGACGACCAGGGAGGGGCCGGGACGCCGGCCGGCCTACGACCTGGTGGTGCTGGACGCGCCGCCGACCGGGCGGGTGGTGTCGTTCCTGCGGGCCCCGGAGACGGTGGCCGAGCTGGCCCGGGTCGGGCCGATCCGCAGCCAGGCCGACCGGGTCCGGGACCTGCTCGACGACCCGGGGCGGACGGCGGTGGTGCTGACCTGCCTGCCCGAGGAGCTGCCGGTGACCGAGACCCTGGAGGGGATCGACGCCCTCCGGCGGGCCGGGCTGCCGGTCGGCGGGGTGGTCGCCAACCGGGTCACCGGGGACCGGCTGGGCGGCCGGGCCGGGCGCCTGGCCGCGCTGGCCAGGGATCCCGCCCCCCTGCGCAAGGCCGCGGCGGCGGCCGGGGCCGAGCTCGACGAGGCCGCCCTGGCGACGCTGGTCGGCGAGGCCCGCGACCGCCAGCGCCTGGTGGCACGGGAGCGCCGCCTGCTCAAGGAGCTACGGGGCGGGCTGGACGGGCTGCCCCTGGTCGAGCTGCCGTTCCTGGCCGGAGGGGTCGGCGGCCCCGAGGAGGTCCGGGCGCTGGCCGCCCACCTCCCCGCCGGCCCCGGCGACGCCCGCCCCGCCGCCCGGCCCCGCCGGGCCGCCGGAGCGACCCGCGGGTGACCGCCCGCAGGCGGGGGGCGGCGAGGACCGCGGTTCGCGCCGGGGCCAGGCCGGCGCCCACCTCTCCCCTGGCCGACCTGGCCCGGACCGCCCGCATCGTCGTGTGCTGCGGCTCCGGTGGCGTGGGCAAGACATCGACCGCCGCCGCGGTGGCCTTGTGGGCCGCCGAGGCCGGCCGGCGGACGTGCGTGCTCACCATCGACCCGGCGCGGCGGCTGGCCCAGGCGCTGGGGCTCGATCTCCTCTCGAACGATCCCCGGCCGGTGGCGCTCGCGGGGCTGGAGGACAGCCCGGGGAGCCTTGACGCGATGATGCTGGACATGCGGCGGACCTTCGACGAGGTCATCGAGCGCTACGCGCGGGACGAGGAGCAGGCCGACCGCATCCTGGCCAACCGGTTCTACCAGCGGCTCTCCTCCACCCTGGCCGGGACCCAGGAGTACATGGCCATGGAGAAGCTGTACGAGCTGCACGAGTCCCAGCGCTACGACCTG
>DASZON010000514.1:0-3051 GCA_035550755.1 Actinomycetota bacterium
TCGTCGCGGATGGGCGACTGGTAGGCCTCGCCGATGGTGGCGCCGCCCCACAGCAGCAGCAGCGCGCCCGCGACCAGCCGGACCACGTCCAGGGTCTCGTCCGGCCAGACGAGCAGGGCCAGCACCAGCGCGAGCGTCCCCAGGCCGCGGGCCAGGTACAGCCACCGGTGGGCCCCGTGGTCGCGGTCGACCACCGCCCCGACCAGGTCGACGGCGGCCAGGGCGAGCCCGCCGACGACCAGGATCCACAGCAGCGCCGACAGGGTCACGCCCGGCCAGGCCAGGACCACGATCCCGGCCCCGAGCACGCAGATGCCCGACAGCAGCAGCCAGGTCCGGTCCCGCCGGGGGCCGGTGAAGGCGTGGACCAGGCGCATCACGCCCCAGCCGGCCAGGAACAGCCCCAGGGTCCACTTGACCAGCCGCAGCCCGGCCGCCGGGTTGGCCAGCAGCAGCACGCCGCCGGCCAGGGCCAGGAACCCGGCGAGGAACAGGGCCCACGCCTGCCCGACCGCCTTGCCCAGCGGGAGCCGGCCCCCGGCCGCCGGCGTTCGTCCAGCCATCCGCCTCACCCCTTGTCAGCAGGCAGGTCCGCCGGGAGCGTCGCCCATGGCCAGCGGCGCCGTCATCACCCGTAGCGGGTGAACTTCAGCCGACCGGGTCCCGCTCCAGGGGACAGCTCATGCAGCGGGGGCCGCCCCGGCCGCGGCCGAGCTCGAACCCGGGGATGGTCAGGACCTCGACCCCGTCGTCGCGCAGGCGCTGGTTGGTGTCGACGTTGCGCTCGTAGGCGACCACCACCCCGGGGGCGACGGCGAGCACGTTGTTGCCGTCGTCCCACTGCTCGCGGGCGGCCAGCATCTCGTTGCCGCCGGTCTCGAAGGTGCGGATCCGGGGCACGTCCAGGACCCTGGCCAGGGTGGCGAACAGCTCCTCCTCGGCCCGGACCTCGAGGTGGCGGCCGGCCCCGGGGGTGACCACGAACGGCCGCATCTGGGTGCGCAGCCCCGGGTAGACGACGAAGGCGTCGTGGTCGACCTGGGTGAGGACGGTGTCCAGGTGCATGTAGGCCCGGACCTTGGGCAGCTCGACCGCGACCAGAGTGTCCAGCACCCCGGCGTCGAACAGCCGCCTGGCCAGGGCCTCGACCCCCTGGTGGGTGGTGCGCTCGCCCATGCCGACGAGCAGGGCCCGGTGCCCGACGACGAGGATGTCGCCCCCCTCGACCACCGCCGGGTAGTGGTCGAGGCCGTCCCCGCCGTACCAGACCGGGAAGTCGGCGCCGGCGAACATCGGGTGGCGCCGGTAGACCGTCTCCAGGTGCATGGTCTCGCGCCGCCGGGACGGGAAGGCCATCGGGTTGATCGACACCCCGCCGTACATCCAGGCCGAGGTGTCGCGCATGAACATCTGGTTGGGCAGGGGCGGGAGCACGAACGCGGTCGGGTGGAAGCTGGCCCCGACCAGCCCCTCGGGCCGGAACGGCAGGTCCTCGGGGATGACCCCGCCGATCAGGGAGGTGACCAGGGCCTCGGCGTCCAGGGAGTCGAACCAGGCCCGCAGCTCGGGGGCCAGGCCGGCCCCGAAGCCGTCGACCGTGACCACCCGGTCCAGCAGCTCCTTGCGCCCGCCCTCGTCGGCCAGGGCGACGGCCAGCAGGTCGGCGAGCAGGAACACCTCGACCCCGCGGCCTCGCAGCACGTCGGCGAACGCCTGGTGCTCGATGCGGGCCCGCTCGGCCCACATGATCTCGTCGAACAGCATGTCGTGGATGTTGGCCGGGGTGAGGCGGGTCAGCTCCAGGTCCGGGCAGTGGAGCAGGACCTTGCGGAGCCGGCCGATCTCGGAGTCGACCCGGTAGGCGGACATGGCCCGATCTTGACACCGGCGGCCGGTCGGCGCACAACCACATCCACAGCCCAGCGGAGGAGGCGCGCATGGCCCGCTACCTCATCGTCGCCCACCAGACGGCCGGCAGCCCGGAGCTGCTGGAACGGGTCAGGGCGCTGGCCGGGGCCGACCCCGGGGCCGAGTTCACCTTGCTGGTGCCGGCCACCCCGACCGGGCACCTGCTCCACAACTGGGAGGAGGGCGAGGCTCGCCAGCTGGCCCGCAAGCGGGCGTCGGAGGCGATGGCCAGCCTGGGGGCGGCCGGGATCCCGGTGGCCGCGGCCCGGGTGGGGAGCCATTCGCCCCTGGAGGCGGTCGGGGACGAGCTCCAGGCCCACCCCGGCTACGACCGGATCGTGCTGTCGACCTTCCCGCCGGGGGTGTCGCGCTGGCTCAAGGGCAACCTCCCGGCCATCCTCGAGCGCCGCTTCCGGCTGCCCGTGGACCACGTCGTCGCCCAGGCGCGGACGCCCAGCCCCAGCTGAGGGATCAGCCCGGCTCCAGCGCCCGGCAGGTGACGGTGCCGTTGATCGGCGGCTCGGCGGCGGTGCCCCAGATCAGCCCGGCTCCAGCGCCCGGCAGGTGACGGTGCCGTTGATCGGCGGCTCGGCGGCGGTGCCGATGGCCGGCTCTTCGTGGGTGGCGCCGGGCTGGATCGGCTCCTTGAGGCTGACCGAGCCGACCCCGACCCGGTCGCCGCTGACGTTGAAGAGGATGGCCTCGCACTTGTCGGGGCGGCCGGCCCGGTTGCCGGTGTTGGCCACCCGGAACAGCAGCCGGACCTGGTTCGGGCTGCCCTCCACCGGGCCGAGCACGGTGACGGTGGCCTTGAAGACCTTGCCCCGGTTGCTGGCCAGCTCGATCCCGATGGCCAGGGCGGTGAAGGCCAGGATGGCCACGACCATGGCGATCAGGCCGGGGACACCGAGCAGCTGGCGCTTGCGGCGCCTCTCCGACGGCGGCGGCGGCTGGGCGGTTGCGGGCTGGCTGGACATCGCAGCCTCAGGCTAGCAGCGTCAGGGCACCAGGGTGGAGACGACCGGGCCGAGGAGCTCCTGGACCGGGTCGAGCGCGCCCGGGGGGACCGTGGTCGTGGTCGTCGAGGACGCCGGGTTGGTCGGCGGTGCGGCCGGCGGGCCCCCGGCGCCCGCGCCGGCCGCC
>DASZON010000515.1:0-2193 GCA_035550755.1 Actinomycetota bacterium
CAGCAGCCGGTTGACCTCGGCCTCGGTCAGCTCGATGGTGCCGTCGGCCTGCTCGACGGTGACCCGGCCCGGCTCGCCCAGCATGACCTCGCGCGGCACCCGCACCCCGTGCAGGGTGAGCTGGAGCTCGGCGGCGTTGACCCCCTTGGCGCTGGCGTCGGTGGCGGCCACGTCGATGGTCGAGAACCGGCCGCTGGCCAGGTGCGGCAGGAACGGGACGTCGCGGACCTGCACCACCGGCCGCCGCCCGAGGTCGTACTCGCGCTGGAGGGCGTCGGTGACCCGGTCCTCGAAGATCCGGGCGGCGGCGAAGTCGGCCCCGGCACCGAGCAGGACCAGGACGACGGCGGCGATCAGGAGCTTGCGCATGAGGGGGGCGAGCCTACCCCCCGGAGAACGGCGGCAGCAGCGCGAGCTCGGCCCCGTCGGGCACCGGGGCGGCCGGGTCGCGCCAGCGCTCGCCGTTCACCAGCACGCTCGAGTAGCCGAGCACGGCCACAAAGCGGTCGCCGAAGCGGTCGCCCAGCTCGGCCAGGATGGCCTGGAGGGGAGCGGCCGGGGCCTCGACCTCGGGCACGCCGGCGGCCTCCCGCAGGGCGGCGAAGAGTCGGATCCTGACCATGCCGCTATGGTAGGGTGCGCGGCCGTTCCCTGCGGCCGTGGATTCCCAGCCTGGAGGAGATCGGGTGGCCGAGCTCGCCTGCCTGACCGGCCGGGCCGGGGGGGCGAAGGAGGTCCTCCCCGCCCTGGAGTACCTCGCCCATCCGGTCGCCGCCCTGCCCCTTGACGAGGCCAGCCTCCCGGCCGCCCTGGCCAGGGAGCTGGTGGTGATCGACGCCACCCGCGACCTGTCCCGCGCCCAGGCCCTCTGCCGCAGCCTGCGCGGCGGCGGCGACCACCTGGCCATCCTGGTCGTCATGCCCGAGGCCGGCCTGGCCGGGCTCCAGCGCGACTGGGGCGCCTCCGACTTCGTCCTCCCCGACGCCGGCCCGGCCGAGGTCGAGGCCCGGGTCCGGCTGCTCACCCAGCGCCCGGTGGTGGCCGACCCCGACGCCGCCATCCGGGTCGGCGACCTGGTCGTCGACCCCGTCTCCTACCAGGTCCGCCTCCGCGGCCGGCCGCTCGACCTGACCTTCAAGGAGTTCGAGCTGCTGCGGTTCCTGGCCGCCCGGCCGGGCCGGGTCTCGACCCGGGCCCAGCTCCTCCAGGAGGTCTGGGGCTACGACTTCTTCGGCGGCACCCGCACCGTGGACGTCCACGTCCGCCGCCTGCGGGCCAAGCTCGGCCCCGAGCACGAGTCGATGATCGCCACCGTCCGTGGTGTGGGCTACAAGCTGCTGCCGGCGGACCAGGCCCGCGCCGAGCGCGAGGCGGGCGAGTAGGGGACTTGCTCAAGGGTCCCTCGGGACCGGTCGACATACCCGTGTGTCCGGTCCCAGGTCCGCTCCCTCAGGAGGGCGCCCATGTCGGTCCGCCGCCTGCTGCTACTGTTCGCGCTCGTCACCGCGATGGTCGCGTTGCCCATCCCGGCGAACGCCGGTCCCCGAACCGATGCCGCGTTCGTCCGCGCCACCAACGCCGACCGGCGCGACAACGGCCTGAAGTCGCTGTCCAGCTCGGCCACCCTTGCCAAGCTGGCCCGGTCACACTCGGTGGCCATGGCCCGCAAGTCGGCGGCCCGCTACGGCGGCCGCTGCGACTCCCGGGCCCTGTGGCACAACGACATCTCCAGGGCCAGCGACCACTGGGTCTGGCTGGGCCAGAACGTCGGCTGCGGGTCGCTGGGCTCCGACGGCCTCGCCGCCTCGGTGCGCCGGATCCAGAACGCCTTCATGGCCTCCAGCGGCCACCGGCGCAACATCCTGTACCGGAACGCCAACCTGTTCGGGACCGGGACCTGGATCAAGGACGGGATCATCTGGGTCACGGTCAACTTCGAGCAGACCACGCCCGGCTGGGGCTAGGACCGGCTATCCTTTGACAGCGCGCCGATGACGATGGCACCATCGGCGCGCTCTGTCGTGGGCCGCTAGCTCAGTTGGTAGAGCACCCGGCTTTTAACCGGGGTGTCGTCGGTTCGAGGCCGACGCGGCCCACCCCGCAACTGAGCCGGGCCCCCATCGTCTAGTGGCCTAGGACACCACCCTTTCAAGGTGGCGACGCGGATTCGAACTCCGCTGGGGGCACAGGAAG
>DASZON010000516.1:0-2084 GCA_035550755.1 Actinomycetota bacterium
GGTCGCCAAGGCCCTGACCGCCTCCGGCGGGGTCGCCCGCGAGCACGCCGTGGCCGTCGCCTGGTCCGAGGGCGAGGTCCGCATCGGCGGCGCCGCCAAGGCCTCGGTCCCCTTCGCCCCCGCCTTCCAGCATCCCGGGGGAGCCTCGGCCGACCCGCCGGTCGCCACCACCCTGGTGCTGCTCACCACCGACGCCACCGTGGAGGCGGGGGTGCTGGACGGGCTGCTGGGCCGGGCGGTGGCCCGCTCCTTCGAGCGGGTCATGGTCGACCAGGCCCCCGGGATGGCCGACGCGGCCGTGCTCCTGGCCAACGCCACCGCCGCCGCCCCGACCCTGCGGCCCGGCTCCGACGGGGCCGCCGCCTTCGAGTCCGCCCTCACCCAGCTGTGCGAGACCCTGGCCGAGGCGCTGGCCCTCCGGGTCCCGGGCGCCCGCAAGCTGGTGGTGGTGACCGTCCACGGGGCCGCCGACCATACCGACGCCCTGGCCGCCGCCCGGGCCATCGCCGGCTCGGTCGCCCTGCGGGCCGCCCTGGCCGCCGGCCTGCCCTCCTGGCCGGCCGTGCTCGACGCCCTCGCCACCGCCGGGGTGGCCCTGCACCCGGGCCGGGTCGGGGTCAGCTTCGGCCCGGTCACGGTGGTGGCCGCCGGCCGCTCGGCCCCCCACGACGAGCGGGCGGCGGCCTCGGTGGCCGCCAAGGCCCAGGTCGACCTGGCCGTCGACCTCGGCATCGGCCCGGCCGCGGCCACCGTCACCACCACCGACCTGCCGCCCGAGGCCCTCGGTCGGCACGCGGAGTAGACTAGGCGCCCGGCCGTGCCCGCCCCGGCCAGTTCGGCAACCCAGAAAGGCTCCAGATGCCGTCCAATCGCGTGCTCGTGGTCGAGGACGACCCGAGCGTGCGCGGGCTGCTCCAGACGATCCTCGAGGACGAGGCGCTGGAGGTCATCCTGGCCGCCGACGGCGAGGAAGGCCTGGAGCTGGCCCGCACCGTCCACCCCGACGTGGTCCTGCTGGACGTCATGATGCCCGGGCTGGGCGGCCCGGACGTCATCCGGCGCCTGCGCCGGCCCGACGGCTCGCTGCCGTTCGCGGTCCTGGTGGTGACCGGCGCGGCCGAGGTCATCGCGCCCCTGCGCAGCGAGCTGGGGCCCGAGGCCGTGCTCGAGAAGCCCTTCGACATCACCACCCTGGCCACGCGGGTCAAGACGCTGGCCAGCGGGAACGCCTCAGGGGAGCGTCAATGAGCAAACGAGACTTCCTGTCGATCGACGACGTTGAGCCGGACGAGCTGGTCGCCCTGCTGGACGGCGCCGACCGCCACAAGGCCGACCGGCGCCCCCGCGGCACCCTGGCCGGCCGCACGGTCGCCCTCGTCTTCGAGAAGCCGTCGACCCGCACCCGGGTCTCCTTCGAGGTCGCCGTCCACGAGCTCGGCGGCCACCCGCTGCCCCTGGCCGGGGCCGAGCTCCAGCTGGGCCGGGGCGAGACCCTGGAGGACACCGCCGCCGTCCTGTCGCGCTACGTGCACGCCATCGTGCTGCGCACCTTCGCCCAGGAGAGCCTGGAGCGCCTGGCCAGGGGCGGCAGCGTCCCGGTGGTCAACGCCCTCTCCGACTACTCCCATCCCTGCCAGGCCCTGGCCGACCTCCAGACGGTCCGCGAGGTCAAGGGCCACCTGAAGGGCATCCGCCTGGCCTATCTGGGCGACGGCAACAACGTCGCCCACAGCCTGCTGTTCGCCGGGGCCAAGATGGGCATGCACGTGGCCGTGGCCACCCCCGTCGGCTACGAGCCCATCCCCCAGGTGGTGCGGCGGGCCACCGAGATCGCCGCCCGGACCGGCGGCAGCGTCGAGCTCACCAACGACCCGGCGACCGCCGCCAAGAACGCCGACGTGCTCTACACCGACGTGTGGGCGTCGATGGGCAAGGAGATGGAGCACGGCGAGCGGGCCCTGATCTTCAAGCCCTACCAGGTCTCCACCGACACGGTGATGGCCGCCGCCCCCGACGCCATGGTGCTGCACTGCCTGCCCGCCCACCGGGGCGAGGAGATCGCCGCCGAGGTCATGGACGGCCCC
>DASZON010000517.1:0-2400 GCA_035550755.1 Actinomycetota bacterium
CGTCGGCGATCCGCATGGCGTACTCGTGGCTGCCGTCGGGGGCGGTGATCTCGTACTGGACGACCGCCTGCTGGCCGGCCGCCTTCTCCGGGTTGAACGACCCCGCCATGCCGGCGAACACCTGCCCGAGGACCCCGTCGATCCCGCCCTCCTGCTGCTGGATGTCGCCGACCAGCTGCTCGTTCGACCGCGACTCCACGGCGCGCTGCAGCGAGGCGTAGTCCGACGCGTCGATCTGGCTCATGCTGGGTGGTCCTCCTTGCTCGGCGGCGGCCGCCAGCCTCGACGGCCGTGTGGCTCGAAGCCTACGGCAACGGACACGCTGTCAACCTCCCCTGGCCGGTCCTCAGCTCCGCCGGGCCGCCTCCAGCGCGGCCGGCAGCAGGTAGGCGTGGGCCGAGGTCGAGGCCGCGGCCGTCGCCGTCGCCGGCTCGGCGAACGGGACCTGGTCCACCTGGCAGACCGTGCCCTCGGGGGGCACCCGGCCGGTGAGCAGGTAGCGGCTGACGTGGGCGTCGGCGCAGGAGGACAGGAACAGGGAGGTGTGCCCCCAGCCGGCCACGGTCAGCAGCCGGCCCCGGCCCAGCAGCCGCGAGGTGCTGACCGCGTCCTGGTAGCGGGTCGCGGGGTCGTTGCGGTTGCCGACGACCAGCACGGTGTTGGCCGTCCGGCGGTTGAAGGGGCCGAGGTAGCGGTCGCTGTCATGACCGGGCCACTGCGCGCAGATGCTGCCGAACCAGATCCAGGGCCGGCCGAAGTAGGGGTCGCGGCGGTCGGCCCGGCGGGCCGCCCGGGCCCAGGCCGACGGGTGGTCGGGGTTGACCGGGTCGAGGCACCAGACCCCGGCGAAGCCCTCCAGCACCTGCTCGTACGGCGCGCGGGCGCCGAGGCCGAGGCGTTGGCGCAGCGCCCGCAGGGACGCGGCCGCCCGGGCCGGGCTGGTCAGGGTGTCGAGCTCCTGGAGGAAGGCGGCCAGGTCGGGCCACGCGGACGGGCTGTACATCGCCCCCAGGGTGGTGCCGACGAGGTCGTTGTAGGTGAAGGGCACGGTGCCGCCCTGGCCGTCGGGCAGCTGGGCGGGCTCGGAGATCAGCCGCCGGGCCAGCCGGTCGTAGCGCCGCTTGGGGTTGCCGCCGGAGAAGGCGCAGTTCGGGCCGCCGAGGTCGCACAGCCGCAGGAACCCCTGGAGGGTGTCGTAGGCGCCCTGCTCGCTGCGCAGCCGGGCGTCCGACGGCAGGGTCCTGGCCTGGTCGCCCCGGCCGGTGGTGTAGGAGACGGGGTCGATCACGCCGTCGATGACCACGGCCCGCACCTTGTCCGGGAACAGGTTGGCGTAGGTGGAGCCGATCGCCGTCCCGTAGGAGTAGCCGACGTAGGTCATCTTGCGGTCGCCGACCGCCCGGCGCAGCAGGTCCATGTCCCGGGCCACATTCGCCGTGGACATGTGGTCCAGGATCGGGCCGCCGCGCTCGGCGCACGCCCGGGCGTAGGTGCGGTCGGCCTGGACCCAGACCCGCTCCTCGGCCCGGGTGAACGGGAAGACGAACGGGGCCAGGGCGGCCAGGGCGTCGTCGGTGGTCTCGAAGCACTGGAGCGGGGTGCTGGCGGCGACCCCGCGGGGGTCGAAGCTGACCAGGTCGAAGCGGGCCCGGACCTCGTCGGAGTAGAGGACGGGGCCGACCGCCTGGAGGAAGCCCACCCCCGAGCCGCCGGGCCCGCCGGGGTTGAAGAAGATCGACCCGATGCGCCGGCTGGGGTCGGAGGCCGGCAGCCGGGTCAGGGCCAGGCTGATCTTGGCCCCGTGGGGCCGGTCGTAGTCCAGCGGCACCGTGGCGGTGGCGCACTCGAACCCGGGGGCCTCGTCCCCGCAGGCCGCCCAGGCCAGCCTGGGCACCGCCGCCCCGCCCGATGCCGCCTGGCCGGTGGCCGCGGCCGGCAGGGCGAGCAGGGAGACCAGCAGGGCGACGGCCACCAGGGCCGGGATGCCGGGCCGCCGCCCGGTGCGTGAGCGAACCAACGGCAGGATGTGCATCGCCACCCCCAACGGACCCGCCGCCGGCACGGCACCGGTCGGACCGGATGCCAGAACACCCTAAACCGGGCAGATCCGGTCGACAACCCCCGTTTGCGCGATTCCTAGCCGTAGTCGATGGAGGCGTACCGGCTCAGCTTGGAGAGCTGGTGGCGGGCGTCGATCTGGCGGGAGGTGCCGGACTTGGAGCGCATCGACAGGGACTGGGTGCGGGCGCCGCGGCGGTCGAAGCGGACCCCGCGGAGCAGCTCGCCGTCGGTGACGCCGGTGGCGGCGAAGAAGACGTTGTCGCCGCGGACCAGGTCGTCGATGGTCAGGACCTTGTCGAGGTCGTAGCCGGCGTCCAGGGCGGCCCGGCGCTCTTCGTC
>DASZON010000518.1:0-3469 GCA_035550755.1 Actinomycetota bacterium
CAAGCAGGTCGACCACCAGACCCTGCTCACCCCCGAGGTCTGGGACGTCGCCACGAGCAAGTCGACCCTGGAGGCCAACAGCTTCCCCGACCGCGACGCCACCTTCAGCGCCGCGGTGTCGGTGAAGCCCTACACCACCTACACCAACGACCAGCTGTTCGCCTGCAAGGGCCCGGGTGAGTAGCTCGGGACCCTGACCGTCCGATGTCCCAACCGCTCCTGCAGACGACCGCGGTGGCCAAGGCGTTCGGCCCGGTGGTCGCGTTGCGCGCGGTCGACCTGTCGGTGGCCCCGGGCGAGGTGCATGCCTTGCTCGGGGCCAACGGCGCCGGCAAGTCGACCCTGGTCAAGATCCTCACCGGGGTGCTGGCCAACGACAGCGGCACGGTCGCCGTCAACGGC
The DNA here is from genome assembly GCA_035550755.1 of Actinomycetota bacterium. GTDB lineage: Bacteria > Actinomycetota > CALGFH01 > CALGFH01 > CALGFH01 > CALGFH01. The sequence continues at coordinate 403 of DASZON010000518.1, forward strand.
GAGCCGGTGCTGCTGCGCAGCCCCACCGAGGCCCGGGAGCGGGGCCTGGCTCCCGTCTACCAGGACCCGGCCCTGGTCCGGGACCTCACCGTCAACCAGAACCTGCGCCTGACCGGGGTCGACCCGGCCGACGTCCGCCGCGAGCTGGCCGCCATGGACCTGGACGGGCTCGACCTCGACGAGCAGGCCAAGGACCTGCCCCTGCCGTTCCTGCGCATGCTCGACCTGGCCCGGGCGCTCGTCTTCGACCCCCAGCTGCTGGTCCTGGACGAGATCACCGCCGCCCTCCCCCCCGACCTGTCCGAGCGGGTGTTCGCCATCATGACCCGCTGGAAGCAGCGCAACCGGTCGGTGCTGTTCATCTCCCACCGCCTGGCCGAGGTCCGCGAGCACTGCGACATGTGCACGGTCCTGCGCGACGGCCGCAACGTCGCCTCCTTCCACCCCGGCCAGGAGGGCGGCGAGGCCCAGATCGTCGCGGCCATGCTCGGCGAGGCCAGCAAGGGCGTCCGGGACGTGGCCCGGGAGCGGCGGGCGGCCCGGGAGCGGACCGAGGAGGCGCCCCGGCTGGTCGTCCGCGACCTGCTCATCAACCGCCAGGACGCCGGGGTGTCCTTCGAGGTCTCGGCGGGCGAGGTCCTCGGCATGGCCGCCCTCGAGGGCCAGGGCCAGGACCGGCTGTTCGAGATCCTGTCCGGCAACGTCCGGGCCGCCGGCGGGGAGATCCTGGTCGACGGCGAGCCGCTGCGGGCCCGCCATCCGTATGACGCCATCCGCCGCGGGGTGGTGCTGGTGCCGAGCAACCGGCTCATGGCCCTGCTCCCCCAGCGGCCCATCCGCGAGAACATCGCCGCCCCCCTGTTCAACCGGGTCCGGCGCTGGGGGCCGATCAACACCGGCCGCGAGCGCCGCCAGGTCAAGGAGGCGGTGGACCGGCTGTCGATCGACACCCGGGCCGCCGCCCAGGCCCGCCGGCTGTCCGGCGGCAACCAGCAGAAGCTGACCATCGGCCGTTGGCTGGCCGCCGGGTTCCGGACCCTGCTGCTGTTCGACCCGACCCGGGGCATCGACGTCGGCACCAAGCACCAGATCTACGACCTGGTCCGGGAGCTGGCCGACGCCGGCGCGGCGATCGTGCTGTTCACCAGCGAGCTGCGCGAGATCGGGCTGGTCTGCGACCGGGCCGCCGTGCTCCACAACGGGGCCATCGTCGCCGAGCTGCCCCCGACCGCGTCCGAGACCGAGCTGCTCACCGCCGCCCACGGCCTGGAGGTGACGGCGGTATGACCGCCACCCCCGGGGCCGAGGTCCACACTCCCCTCCCCCGCCCGTCCAGCCGCCTGGAGCGGTTCGGGCGCCGCCAGGGCTGGGTCGTGGGGGTGGCCCTGCTGCTGGTCGCCCTGGTCCTGTGGCGCTCCAGCCAGATCCCCGCCTTCGGGGCGTTCGAGGTCCGCGGCATCGTCGCCGGCACCATGACCCTGGCCCTGCTGGCCATGGCCCAGACGGTGATCGTCATCTCCGGCGGCATCGACCTGTCGGTGGGGGCGATGATGGTCCTGACCAACTGCATCGCCGCCCGGCTCATGCTCGACCAGGACCTCGGCACCGTCGTGGGGGTGGCGGTGCTGGTGGTGGTCGTGGCCATGGTCATCTCCGGGCTCATCGGCACCATCACCGTGGTCTCGGGGGTGCCCGACATCGTCGTCACCCTGGCCGCCAGCTTCACCCTCGCCGGCCTGGCCCTGGTCGTGCTCGACGGCCCCGGCGGCGGCACCAGCCTCCGCTTCCAGGAGCTGCTGGTCGGCGGGTTCGACCAACCCGGCCCGGCGATCCTGTGGCTGGCCGGGGTCCTGCTGGTGGTGTGGCTGCCGTTCAAGCGCAGCCGCCTCGGGATCGCCACCTACGCCGTCGGCAGCGACCGGGCGGCCGCCTTCCTGTCCGGCGTCCGGGTCGGCCGGACCCGGATCATCGCCTACGTGATGGGCGGCTTCTTCTCCGGGCTGGCCGGGCTGGTCACCACCGCCTTCACCGGCAGCGGCGAGCCCCGGGCCTCGATCGGGGCCACCGCCACCCTGACCAGCGTGGCCGCGGTCGTCCTGGGCGGGGTGGCCCTGATGGGCGGGTCGGGCACCCTGCTCGGCCCGGTGCTGGCCGCGTTCTGCCTGGCCCTCATCCCCCCGCTGATGCTCGGGCTGGGCTGGGACCCCAACTACGCCGAGGTCGCCCGCGGGATCATCATCATCGTGGTCGTGATGGTCGGCGGGCTGCTGCAGATCCCCCGGAGGTCCCGGTGACCGCCACCACCGCCGAGCCGGCCGCCCGCGACTGGCGCCAGCTGCTGGTCGACCGCCCGGCCATCGCCCTCAGCGGCGTCCTGGCCGTGCTGTACGTGGTCACGGCGACCCAGGCCCCGGGGATGTTCACCTTCAACGGGGTCCGCTCGGTCCTGCTGCTGGCCTGCCCCCTGGCCATCCTGGCCGCCAGCCAGACCCTGTGCATGCTCACCGGCGGGATCGACCTGTCCACGGTGATGACGGCCAACTTCGCCGCCTACGTGGCCGCCAACCAGAGCGGCCAGGGGCCGCTGGTCGCCCTCGGCCTGGCCATGGCCGTCGGCCTGGCGGTGGGGCTGGTCAACGGCATCGGGGTCGGGGTGTTCAAGGTCAACCCGCTGATCATGACCCTCGGCATGGCCAGCGTCCTGCTCGGGGTGGTGACCGTGGGGCTGGTCGGCGACGGGTTCCTCTCCGGCTCGACCCGGCTGCTGCCGGTGCTGCGGACGGTGGCCTCGGGGACCCTGTTCGGGCCCGTCCCGACCAACCTGCTGGTGTGGGCGGCGGTCGCGGCCGCCCTGATCTTCGGGCTGGCCCGGACCGGGCTGGGGCGGTCCATCTACGCCGTCGGCGACAACCCGGTCGCCTGCCGCCTGGCCGGGATCCGCATCTGGCAGGTCCTGCTGGCCGTCTACCTCCTCTCGGCCCTGCTGGCCGCCCTGGGCGGGCTGCTGTTCTCCGGCATCAGCGGCTCGGTCGGCCCCGACCAGACCAACGCCTACCTGCTGCCGTCG
>DASZON010000519.1:0-11835 GCA_035550755.1 Actinomycetota bacterium
GTCTCGCCGCTGTTCTTCCCCGGCGGCGACATCGGCGACCTTGCCGTCAACGGCACCGTCAACGACCTGGCGGTGAGCGGCGCCCGGCCGCTGTGGCTGTCGGCCGGGTTCATCCTCGAGGAGGGGTTCCCGGTCGCCGACCTGGAGCGGATCGTCGGCTCCATGGCGGCCGCCGCCGAGCGGGCCGGGGTCCAGGTGGTCACCGGCGACACCAAGGTGGTGCAGCGGGGCAAGGCCGACGGCTGCTACGTCAACACCGCCGGGGTCGGGGTGATCGAGCGCCCGCTGGAGCTGGGCGTGGCCGGCGCCCGCCCCGGGGACGCGGTGATCGTGTCCGGGCCGATCGGCGAGCACGGCATCACCATCATGCTGGCCAGGGGCGAGCTCGACATCGAGTCCTCGGTCGAGTCCGACACCGCGCCGCTCAACGGCCTGGTCGAGCGGCTCCTTGACGCCGCCCCGGGCGTGCGCGGCCTCCGGGACGCGACCCGGGGCGGGGTCGCGACCATCTGCAACGAGGTCGCCAGGGCGGCCGGGGTGGCGGTGATCGTCGACGAGGACGCGGTCCCGGTCCGCCCGGACGTCCGGGGGGCGTGCGAGCTGCTCGGCATCGACCCGCTGTACGTGGCCTGCGAGGGCCGGCTGGTCGCGATCGTCGACGGCGACCAGGTCGACGCGGCCATGGGCGCCCTGCGCTCCCACCCCCTGGGCGAGGGCGCCGCCGTCATCGGCCGGGTTGGGGACGACCCGCCCGGACTGGTGCTTTTGAAGACGTCCTTCGGGGGTACCCGGATCGTCGACCTGCTGGTGGGGGACCCCCTGCCGCGGATCTGCTGAGACAGGTCGACGGAAAGGGGCTGGGGCATGAAGGACGGCTACGAGGAGCACGCCGAGAAGGCCTTCCACGGCGTCGACGACGTCCAGCCCGGCCCCGGCCGGCAGATCTCCGACGAGGAGCGCGAGGGCGTCCCCCCGACCGACACCGAGGCCACCTCCCCGCTCGGCGTCGGCGAGAGCATCAACCGCCACGGCGAGGACGTCGCCAAGCAGGAGGACGAGGAGGGCCGCGACCACACCGGCACCCGGGGCCCCACCGACCGCCCCGCCGGCGTCTCCGACGGACGCGCCTCCACCTCGGTCGACCCCAGCTAGACGGCGCAGGAGCGGCCGCCTTGCCGGCTACCCGGACCGGGCCCGGTCCCGGGCGCCCGCGATGGCGGCCTGGCCGAGGCTGATGCCGGCGTCGTTGGGGGGGACCCGGGAGTGGGTAAGGACCCGGAACCTCCTGGCCTCCAGGTCGGCGACCGTCCGCTCGAGCAGCAGCATGTTCTGGAAGACCCCGCCTGAGAGGGCGACCGTCCCAAGGCCGGTCTGCTCGCGCAGGGTGTCGCAGGCGGCGACGGTCGCGGCGGCGAGGCCGTTGTGGAACCTGGCGGCGATCAGGGCGGGCGCGACCCCGGCCGAGAGGTCGTCGACGACCGCGCGGACCAGGTCGGCCCCGCCCAGCCGGAGCGGCTCGTCGTCGGCCTCGGCGACCCGGGCCGGATAGGCGGCCGACTCGCCGGGGTCGGCGAGCTGCTCCAGCTCGACCGCGGCCTGGCCCTCGTAGTTGACCGTGTCGCGGACGCCCAGGATCGCCGCCACGGCGTCGAACAGCCGCCCGGCGCTGGAGGTCACCGGTGCGGCCATGCCGGAACGGCCGAGGGCGACCACCTGTTCCCAGCGGTCCCGGTTGCGGTCCACCACGGCCAGCCGCTCGGGCGTCACGCCCTCCAGCGCGGCGTCCAGCCAGGCGGCGGCCATCCGCCAGGGCTCCCTGATGGCGGCTGCGCCGCCGGGCATCGGGACCTGCTCCAGGTGGCCGGCCCGCCGGAACCCCCTGAGGTCGGCGACCAGCAGCTCCCCGCCCCAGATGGTGCCGTCGGTGCCGAAGCCGAGGCCGTCGAACGCCACCCCGATCACCGGGCCCGCCTCGCCGTTGTCGGCCAGGCAGGCGGCCACGTGCGCGTGGTGGTGCTGCACGCCCTCCAGCTCGACCCCGTCCAGCTCCAGCGCGTACTTGGTCGACAGGTACTCGGGGTGGAGGTCGTGGGCGACCACCTCGGGGTCGACGTCGAACAGGCGGCGGAAGTGGGCGACGCCCTCGGTGAAGGAGCGGTAGGTCTCGTAGTTCTCGAGGTCTCCGATGTGGTGGGAGAGGAAGGCGTGGCCGCCCTTGGCCAGGCAGAAGGTGTGCTTGAGCTCGGCCCCGCAGGCCAGCACGTGGCGGGGGAACGGCCAGGGGAGGGCCAGCGGCTGGGGCGCGAACCCGCGGGAGCGGCGCAGGGGCAGCTCGCGCCCGCCGAAGGTCCGGACCACCGAGTCGTCGGCCCGCACGTGGATTGGCCGGTCGTGGACCAGGAACCAGTCGGCGATCCCGCCGAGCCGTTCCAGCGCCTCCGCGTCCTGGTAGGCGATCGGCTCGTCGGACACGTTCCCGCTGGTGAGCACGATCGGCCGCCCCACCTCGGCCAGGAGCAGGTGGTGGAGCGGGGTGTAGGGCAGCATCACCCCCAGCGACCGGTTCCCGGGCGCCACCGGCGCCGCCACGGCCGCCCCCTCCGCCCGCCGGCGCAGGAGCACGATCGGCCGCCGGGAGCTGGCCAGCATGGCCTCCTCGGCCGGGCCGACCTCGCAGAGCCGCCGGGCCGCCTCCAGGTCGGCCACCATGACCGCGAACGGCTTGTCCTCGCGGTGCTTGCGGGCCCGCAGGGCGGCCACCGCCGGCTCCGAGCCGGCGTCGGCGGCCAGGTGGTAGCCGCCGAGCCCCTTGACGGCCACCACCGCCCCGTCCCGGAGCCGGGCCGCCGCCCCGGCCAGCGGGTCGCCATCGGCCGGCACCGCGCGGCGGTCCAGCAGCGCCAGCGACGGCCCACACGCCGGGCAGCACACCGGCTGGGCGTGGAACCGCCGGTCCGCCGGGTCCCCGTACTCCCGGGCGCAGTCGGCGCACAGCTCGAAGGCGGCCATGGTGGTGGCCGGCCGGTCGTAGGGGACGTCGCGGACGATGGTGAAGCGCGGCCCGCAGTTGGTGCAGTTGATGAACGGGTAGCGGTAGCGCCGGTCGGCCGGGTCGGCCAGCTCACGCAGGCAGTCGGCGCAGGTGGCGGTGTCGGGCGAGACCAGGGTCTGGCGGTCCCCGCCGGCCAGGCTGGGCGCGATCGCGAACCCGGCCACCCCGGTCGGCTCCAGCGGGGTCGCGGTGACCCGCTCGATCACGGCCAGGGGCGGCGCCTCGGCGGCCAGCGCCTCCAGGAACCGCTCGACCGTCTCGGCCGACCCCTCGACCTCGACGAACACGCCGCCGGCGTCGTTGCCGACCAGCCCGGCCAGCCCCAGCCGCCTGGCCAGGGCGTGCACGAAGGGCCGGAACCCGACCCCCTGCACGATCCCCTCGACCCGCACCCGGGTCCGCGTGAGCATCATCGCCCCTGCAGCTTACGATGGCCTCGATGGTCGATGAGGCGCTGATCGAGGAGACCCGGGCCCGGGTGCTGGCCTGGTTCGACACGACCGGCCGCGACCTGCCGTGGCGGGCGACCCGGGACCCCTACCGGGTGCTGGTCGCCGAGGTCCTGGCCCAGCAGACCCAGGCGGCGCGGGCGGCGGCCGCCTGGCCGCGGTTCCTGGAGCGGTTCCCCGACGTGCACGCCCTGGCCGCGGCCGCCCCGGCCGAGGTGCTGCGGGCCTGGCAGGGCCTCGGCTACAACCGCCGCGCCCTGGCCCTGCGGGCGACCGCCAGGGCGGTGGAGGACCGCGGGGGCTGGCCGGGCACGGTCGAGGAGCTGGCCGCCCTCCCCGGGGTCGGCCCCTACACGGCCCGGGCGGTCGCCTGCTTCGCCCTCGGGCTGCGGGTCGCCCCGGCGGACACCAACGTCGCCCGGGTCCTGGCCAGGTCCCTGGCCGGCAGCGACCCGGCCGAGCTCACCCCGGCCGCCCGCCAGCGCCTGGCCGACCAGGCCCTCCCCCCCGCGGACGGGTCCGCCTGGGCCTGGTCGTCGGCCCTGATGGACGTGGGCGCCCTCCACTGCCGCCCCCGGCCCCGCTGCGACGGCTGCCCCCTCGAGCTCACCTGCCGCTGGCGGGCGCTCGGGCCGGCCGCCCCGCCGTCGCGGCCCCGGTCCCAGGCGCCGTTCGCCAGCTCGGACCGGCGCTGGCGCGGCGCGGTCGTGCGGGCCCTGGCCGGCGCCCCCGACGGCCTCGACCGGGCCGACCTGGCCGCCGCCGTCCAGGCGGCCGCCGCCGGGCGGCCTGCCGGCTGGTTCGACGCCCTCCTGGCCCGCCTTGAGGCCGAGGGCATGGTCGCCACCAGCGCCGACGGCCGTCTGCGCCTGCCCGCGTAAGCTGGTGGGGAGACGGAAGGAGCACCGCCATGGCTGAGAGCAAGGCCGCCTGGGACCGGGTCGGGGAGGACTTCAAGGCCCTGGGACGCCAGGTGAAGCAGCACTACGACCAGCGGCCGCGTCCCGAGCGGGCCCAGGAGCCCCAGGCCGCCGAGGGCCAGGCCCAGGGGCAGGGGCAGCAGACCGCCGACCGGCGCAAGGTCGACGACGCCCTCCAGAAGCTGACCGAGGCGCTGGACCAGGCCTTCAGCGCCCTCGGCGACGCCGTCCGCGATCCCCAGGTCGGCGAGCAGACGAAGAAGGCCGCAAGCTCCCTGAGCGACGCCCTGAACGCCACCTTCGCCGAGGCCAGCGAGCGGTTCAGGAAGAAGTAGGCCCGGCCAGGTCCACGGTGCCGCCGGTGCGCCAGTAGATCTTGACCGAACGCGACCCGGACGGCGCCGGCTCGTCGGCCCGGTCCAGGAACCCGTCGTCGACCAGGTAGCGCCTGAGCATGGCGTAGTCCGGGTGGTAGCGGCCGAGCAGCTCGTTGACCTCGGGCTCGGGGTAGCGACGCCCGGGCTCGAACAGCCCGGCCAGATGGTCGAGGATGACCAGGCGCTTGCTGTGCGCCGCCGGCATGGCCAGCAGCCGCCCCCGGTGGATGAAGCGCCGCAGCACCTCGTTCCCGGACTCCTCGCCCGGCTCGGACGCATCCGCCGGCGGCCGGGCGGCCTCGCGGAGGGCCTCCTGGCGGACCCGGTAGCCCTCGCCGGCGCCGCCCTCGACCAGGCCGCCGGCCACCAGCCGGCTCAGCGCCCTGGCCGCTGCCTTGGGGTCCAGCATGGCGTATTCGGCCACGTCGGGCAGGTTGTTGGCGCCAAGGGCGACCGCGGCCAGCGCCTTGAGCCGGTCCGGCTCGGCCAGCAGGGCCAGCAGCTCCCGCGGCCCAGGTGTGTCCTCCATGTCCCCATTGTGGACGACCTTCGACTGTCCTCGTTGCGTGCTAGCCTTTGGCCTGGTGAGGGCGCCTGTGGGCGTCCTGCCGGCGGGCATCGGGCACGCCGGTCCGGGTCCCCCGGCCCGGCGCGACGGCGGGGGCGATGTTCGAAGTGGCCAAAACTGTCCGGACCGCCTACGCCTGCACCGAGTGCGGGGCCGCCAGCCCGCGCTGGGTCGGCCGCTGCCCGACCTGTGGAACCTGGAACAGCCTGGTCGAGGAGGTGCTGGAGCGGACCGCCCCGGCCCGGGCGTCCGGCCCGGTCAGCCCGCCGGTCCCGATCACCGAGGTCGCCGCCCAGACCGGCGCCCACCGGCCCACCGGGGTGGAGGAGCTCGACCGGGTCCTCGGCGGCGGCCTGGTGCCGGGGTCGGTGGTGCTGCTGGCCGGCGAGCCCGGCATCGGCAAGTCGACCCTGCTCCTCGGGGTCCTGGCCGGCCTGGCCCCCGTCGGCCCGGTCCTCTACGTCTGCGCCGAGGAGTCCCGCGAGCAGGTCCGCCTGCGCGCCGAGCGCCTCGGCGCCCTCCACCCCGGGCTCCTGCTGGCCGCCGAGACCGACCTGGGCGCCGTGCGCACCCTGGTCGACCAGGTGAAGCCGACGGTGGTGGTGGTCGACTCGGTCCAGACCGTGGCCGACCCCGAGCTGGCCGGCGCCCCCGGCGGGGTCGGGCAGGTCCGGGAGGTCGCCGCCCAGCTGGTCCGCCTGGCCAAGGAGCGCTCGATCGCCACCTTCCTGGTCGGCCAGGTGACCAAGGAGGGCGCCGTGGCCGGCCCCAAGACCCTCGAGCACCTGGTCGACGTGGTCCTCAACTTCGAGGGCGACCAGCATCATGCCCTGCGCCTGGTCCGCTGCACCAAGAACCGCTTCGGGCCCGCCTACGAGGTCGGCTGCTTCGAGATGACCGAGACCGGCCTGGAGCCGCTGGCCGACCCCTCGCGGCTGTTCCTGTCGGCCCGCGCGGCCGGGGTGCCCGGGGTCGCCTGCACGGTCAGCCTCGAGGGGCGGCGGCCGCTCGTCACCGAGGTCCAGGCCCTGGTCGTGCCCACCGGGGTGGCCGTGCCCCGGCGCACCGCCCAGGGGCTGGACGCCGGCCGCCTGGCCATCCTGGTCGCCGTGCTCGACCGCCGGGCCCGCATCGGCCTGGCCGGCAACGACGTGTTCGCCTCCACCGCCGGCGGGGTCCGGATCACCGAGCCCGCCGCCGACCTGGCGGTGTGCCTGGCCCTGGCCTCGGCCGCCCGCGACCGGCAGGTCCCGTCCGACCTGATCACCATCGGCGAGGTCGGCCTCGGCGGCGAGGTCCGCCCGGTGCCCCAGCTCCCGCGGCGGCTCGCCGAGGCGGCCCGGCTCGGCTTCCGCCGCGCCCTCGTCCCCGCCACCGGCCTCCCCGACAGCGCCAGGACCGCCGCCGACGGGATCGACCTCGACCCCGTCGGCTCGGTCGCCGAGTCCCTGTCCGTCCTGGCCACGGCCCCACCCGGCGCCCCTCGCCCGCCCCGGCTGGGGATCGTGCAGTGAGCCTCGACAGCCGCTACCTGGAGGTGCTGTGCCAGGTCGCCCCCGGGACGGCCCTGCGCCCGGGCCTGGAGCGGATCCTGCGGGCGAACACCGGGGCACTGATCGTGCTCGGCTCCCCGCCGGCGGTGGAGGCGCTGTTCACCGGCGGGTTCCAGATCGACACCCCGTTCACCGCTCAGCGCCTCTCCGAGCTGGCCAAGATGGACGGCGCCCTGGTCCTTGACGAGAAGGCCAGCCGCATCCTGTGGGCCAACGTCCACCTGATGCCCGACCCGGCCATCCCCACGGTCGAGACCGGCACCCGCCACCGCACCGCCGAGCGGGTGGCCAGGCAGGCCGGGGTGCCGGTGGTCTCGGTGTCCCACTCGATGCGCACCATCACCCTCTACGTCGAGGACTGGCGCCATGTCCTGGAGGACGTCGCCTCGGTGCTGTCGCGGGCCAACCAGGCCGTGGCCACCCTGGCCCACTACCGGGCCCGCTTCGACGAGGCCAGCGCCGCCCTCGACGCCGCCGAGCTGCGCGGCCAGGCGACCCTGCGGGACGTTCTGACCCTGCTCGGCCGGGCCGAGCTGGTGCGCAGGGTCGCCGGCGAGCTGGAGCAGTACGTGGCCGAGCTGGGCGGCGAGGGCCGCCTGCTCCGGCTCCAGCTGGAGGAGCAGAGCGCCGGCGTCGACGACGAGGAGCGCCTGGCCGTCCGCGACCACCTGCGGGAACGCCCCGGCTGGGACGTGGCCGGGGTGCTGGCCGACCTCGGCCGCCTGACCCCCGAGGAGCTGTCGGACACCGCCGCCGTGGCCAAGGCCATCGACCTCACCGGCGACCCCGGGTCGCTGGACGACCCCCAGGGCCCGCGCGGCTACCGCCTCCTGGCCAGGGTGCCGCAGCTGCCGTCGTCGGCGGTCGAACGGGTGGTCGAGCGCTTCGGTTCGCTCAAGGTCATCCTGGCCGTCGGGCCCGAGGACCTCGAGGAGGTGGAGGGCGTCGGCCCCGGGCGGGCCCGGCTGCTGCGCGAAGGGCTGAGGCGTCTCGCCGACGGCGCTCGACCGGATGGCGATGAGTGAGCCTGCCTACGTCAATCAGGCCATCTACCTGCGAGTTCGTTTGTACGCAACCCCTTCGGCCTGTTATCCTGGAGTTGTTCCGTTCGAGGGAAGGGGTTTTCGCGTATGTTCAAGGTCGGCGACAGCGTCATCTACCCACAGCATGGGGCCGCGGTCATCGAGGGCCTCCAGGATCGTGAGGTAGGCGGCGAGACCAGGGAGTACCTGGTCCTCAAGCTGACGTATGGCGACCTGACCCTCATGGTGCCTCGCGACAACTGCCAGGAGGTCGGCATCCGCGAGGTCTGCAGCTCCGACGACGTCGACGGCGTCTTCGAGATCCTGCGCACCGGGGAGTCCTCGACCCAGGGCAACTGGAGCCGCCGCTTCAAGGGCAACATCGAGCGCCTCCAGTCCGGCGACATCTTCCAGGTCGCCGAGGTCGTCCGCGACCTCACCGTCCGCGACCGCGAGAAGGGCCTCTCGGCCGGCGAGAAGCGCATGCTCCAGCGCTCCCGGCAGATCCTCGTCTCCGAGCTGGTGCTCGCCTGCCACTGCGACGAGGGCAAAGCCATCCTGCTGGTGGACGAGGCGCTCGAGTCGTAGCCAGCCCGCAGCCTTCTTCTACGCCCACCGCCACCCTGGCGGTGGGCGTGGTCGTGCCCGCGGCCGGGGCCGGCCGCCGCCTCGGCGGTGGCGAGCCCAAGGCGCTCGTCACCCTGGGCGGCCGGGCCCTGCTGGCCCACGCCGTGGAGGCCCTCGAGGCCAACAACTGCACCACGGCCGTGGTCGTGGTCAGCCACGCCGACGCCATGGACGCCACCGCCAAGCTGCTCGCCGAGGAGGGCTTCACCAAGGTGACCGCGGTCGTCGCCGGCGGCCCGACCCGGCAGGCGAGCGTGGCCGCCGGCCTCCGGGCCCTGCCAGCCGCCCCCGCCTATGTGGCCGTCCACGACGTCGCCCGGCCGCTGGTCGGCCCGGGGGTGGTCGACCGGCTGCTGGAGCTGCTCCTGGCGGCCGGGCCCGGGGTGGCCGGGGTGGTCCCGGGGGTGGCCGTGGTCGACACCATCCGCCAGGTCGACGACGACCAGCGGTCGGTCGGCATCGTCGACCGCGACCAGCTCCGGGCCAAGCAGACCCCCCAGCTGTTCGTGCGGGAGGTCCTGGAGGAGGCGCACCGGCTGGCCGTGGCGCGGGGGATCGAGGCCGGCGACGACTCCTCCCTGGTCGAGCTGGCCGGCCACCGGGTACAGATCGTCCCCGGCGATCCCGAGAATCTCCCGGTGACCACCGCCCTCGACCTGGTCGTCGCCGAGACCCTCCTGGCCCGCCGCTGGAGGGGTATGGGGAATCCCGAAGGGGCGTCCCCGTGAGCTCGATCCCGCCGCTGCGGGTGGGCCACGGCGTCGACGCCCACCGGCTGGTTCCCGGGCGGCCGCTGGTCCTCGGCGGGGTGGTGGTCCCCTTCGAGCTCGGCCTGGAGGGCCACTCCGACGCCGACGTGGCCGCCCACGCCGCCGGCGACGCCGTGCTCGGCGCGGCCGGCCTGGCCGACCTTGGCCACCACTTCCCCTCGGCCGACCCGCGCTGGGAGGGCGCCTCCAGCATCGACCTGTGCCAGAGGGTGGCCGCCCTGGTCGCCGCCGCCGGCTGGGCGCCGGTCAACCTGGACGTGACCGTGCTCTGCGACCGGCCCCGCCTCGGCCACCTGACCGGCGAGATGGCGGCCAAGCTGGCCGCCGCCCTTGGCCTGGAGCCGGCCCGGGTCCGGGTGACGGCCAAGGCCACCGACGGCCTCGGCTTCTGCGGCCGTGGCGAGGGGATCGCCGCCACCGCCGTCTGCCTGGCCGCTGAGCAGCCGCAACGCGGGTAGCATACGAGTTCGTCCCGACCCCGAGCCGGAGCCGACCCGCCGTGGCCCTGCAGCTGCACAACACCCTGACCAAGCGCAAGGAGCCCTTCGTCCCCCGGGACGATGGCCGGGTCGGCATCTACCTGTGCGGGGTCACCGTCTACAGCGAGCCCCACGTCGGCAACCTGCGCAACGTGGTCGTGTTCGACGTGATCCGCCGCCACCTGACCGCCTCCGGCTACCAGGTGCTGTACGTCCGCAACTACACCGACGTCGACGACCGGATCATCGAGGCGGCCGGCCACGACCCGCTGGAGGCGTTCGTGGTCGCCGAGCGCTGGACCAGGGTCTACGAGGAGATCGTCGCCGCCCTGGGGACTCTCCCGCCCGACATCGCCCCCCGGGCCAGCGGCCACATCCCCGAGATGCTGGAGCTGATCTCCCGCCTGGTCTCCGCCGGCCTCGCCTACCAGGCCGGCGGGGACGTCTACTTCGCCGTCGCCAAGTGGCCGGAGTACGGGAAGCTGTCCGGCCGCGACCTGACCGAGCTCCTGGCCGGGGCCCGGGTCGAGGTCAACCCCGACAAGCGCGACCCGCTCGACTTCGCCCTCTGGAAGGGCGCCAAGCCCGGCGAGCCGACCTGGGACTCGCCCTGGGGCCCGGGCCGCCCCGGCTGGCACATCGAGTGCTCGGCCATGGCCAGCAAGTACCTGGGCGCCGGCTTCGACATCCACGGCGGCGGCGAGGACCTGATCTTCCCCCACCACGAGAACGAGATCGCCCAGTCCGAGGGGGCCACCGGCCAGCCGTTCGCCCGCTACTGGCTCCACAACGCCTTCCTCGAGCTCAAGGGCGAGAAGATGGCCAAGTCCGTCGGCAACGTGGTCAGCCCCCGCGAGCTCCTGCGCCGCCACCGCGGTGTCGTCCTGCGCTACGCCCTGCTGGGCGCCCACTACCGCAGCCCCCTTGAGTTCTCCGAGGAGGTCCTGGCCGACGCCGCCGCCAGCTACGACCGCCTGGCCACGTTCGCCACCAACGCCACCCGCGCCCTCGCCGTTGCCGGTGGGTCGGAGGGGAACGCCCCTTCCCCGGTCGGCGGGGTGGTGGGCGCCCCTTCCCCGGCTGGGGGAGTTGTGAGGGCGGCGGCCCCGGCGGGTGGGGCGGGGGCCGGGGCGGGCCCGTCGACCCCGCCCGCCGCTGGTTCCTCCGCGGCGGACCCCGGCGGCGCGCGGGCCCGGTTCCAGGCCGCCCTCGACGACGACCTCAACGTCCCCGCCGCCCTGGCCGTGCTGTTCGACCTGGTCGCCGAGGCCAACCCGCTGATCGGCAAGCTCGAGCACGGCGACGCCGGCGTGGCCGCCGAGCTGCGCGAGCGGTTCGTCGTCTTCCTCGACCTGACCGCCCGCCTCGGCTTCACCCCGCTGGACGACCTCCCCGACCCGGCCGCGTTCCGCCCCCTGCTCGACCTCCTCCTCGACCTCCGCGAGCGCGCCCGCGCGGCCCGCGACTTCGCCGCCGCCGACGCCATCCGCGACCGCCTCGCCGACACCGGCATCCGGGTCGAGGACCGCCCCGGCGGCCCCCGATGGCACCTGATCCCCTAGGCGGCCGCCCCCATGGCCGCCGTCCCCGCCGCGACGGCCCCGCCCGCCGGGATGGCCCCGGCCGCCGCGACGGCTCCGGTCGCCGCGAGGGTCCCGGTGGGGGAGAGGCCCGCGGCTCCGGCGGTGAGGTCCGCCGCCCCCAGGCCCCCTCCGAGAAGCGCCGGGCCCCCTCCGGCGGCCGCCGGGCCAAGCAGTCCCGCCGCCGCGACCAGCTCGACGCCGCCCGCGAGGCCGTCCGCCCTGGCCCCGGCCGGACCCTGATCGAGGGCCGCCGCCCGGTGGTCGAGGCCCTCCGCGCCGGCCGCCCCATGGACAGGATCCTGCTCGCCTCCGGCGCCGGCCGGGCCGCCCTCGGCGACCTCCTCGACCTGGCCCAGCGCCGCGGCGTCGAGGTCCAGACCGTCCCCCGCTCCCTCATCGAGGCCGAGGCCCGCAGCGGCGCCCACCAGGGCGTGC
>DASZON010000520.1:0-5672 GCA_035550755.1 Actinomycetota bacterium
AGGCTCTGTCGTCAAGGGTGTTGCCCCGCGGCAGGTACGCGAGCAGCCTCGTCAATCCGAGCCCCTCCCCCGGCTAGTTCTGGCGGTGATGCCGCGGATCATGTAACGATCGCCGCTGAAGCCGCAAATCGTCGTTGACCACGCGGGTCATGCGAACCAAGTAGAAGGCGCGCAAGCGCCTCGAAGGGCGTCTACTGCTTGACTTGCTCGGCGGCGGCCGCGGCGCGGGCGGCCAGCCGGGCCCGCTGGGGCCCGACGATGTACCTGGGGTCGCGGGCCGACTGGAACCCG
Organism: Actinomycetota bacterium; assembly: GCA_035550755.1. Lineage (GTDB taxonomy): Bacteria > Actinomycetota > CALGFH01 > CALGFH01 > CALGFH01 > CALGFH01. Next base: position 292 of record DASZON010000520.1, read on the forward strand.
GCCTTGTAGACGGCCCAGCGCTCGCAGGCCGACCCGGCCAGGACCAGGGCAGCACCGGCGGCGGTGAGCCCGCGGCGGCGGCGGCCCCCGGCCGCGACCAGCCCCGCCCCGGCGGCCGTGCACGCCTTGGCCAGCCGGGCCAGGCGGCCGGCCGGGCCTTGGTGGTAGGGCTCGCCCAGCTCGCCGAGGCGGCGCTCCATGGCCTGGGCGGCCCCCAGCTCGAGCAGGGCGCCGCTGACCACCAGGCGCCGGGCCGGGCCGGCGTCGGCGGGCGGGGTCAGCAGCAACGCCGCCGCTCCGGCGCTGGCGGCGGCGCCGCCGGCGAACACGAACGGCAGCTCCCGGCCGCCCTCGTGCCACACCGGCACGGCCGTGTCGGCGAACAGCGCGCCGGTGTAGGTGGCCAGGGCGGGGCCGAGCAGCCCGGCCGCCACCTCGGCGACCCTTCCCAGCCTCGGGAAGATGCCGAGCCGGTCGCTGACCGCGGCGCCGACCGCAGACGGGCCCATGGCGGCCAGGATCCAGCTGCCGACGCTCAGCGGCGAGGTCACCTTGAACATCCGCAGCATGTACAGGAACCGCTCCGGGCGGCCCAGGTCGGAGGCGAGCAGGGGCACGCTGACCGCCGCCCCGGCGCCGGCCACCGTGAACGCGGCCCGGGCCAGCCGGTCGTTGCCCGACAGCCGCGACCCCAGCCCGAGCGAGGCCGAGGCCCCGGCGAGCCCGCCGGCGAACAGGTACCAGGGAATCTCCCAGGTCCACACCGGCTCCTTGATGATCGGCCGGCCGTAGTAGGAGCGGAACTCGGCCTCGGGGACCATCGACCCCCGGACCCGCGAGCGGCCGGGGCGGCCCGGGTCGCGCCGGTCGCCGTCGCGCCGGTCGCCGTCGGGAGACCGGCTCACCGCCGCTGTCCCACGAACGCGGTGGCCACCGCGGCCAGCAGGGTCCCGGCGGCCAGGGCGGCCGCCCGCCACAGCCGGGGCAGGTCGCGGGTGGTGGAGACCGGGTCGGGCGGGAAGCCGTACACCTCGGGCTCGTCCAGCAGCAGGAAGAACGCGCCGGCGCCGCCGATGCCGTCGGCCTCGTCCTCCAGGTACAGCCGGGCCTCGCCCACCCCGGCCCCGCGCAGGGTGGCGACCCGCCGCTCGGCCCGGCCGCGCAGCTCGTCCAGCTCGCCGAACTGGATGGAGTCGGTCGGGCAGGCCTTGGCGCAGGCTGGCTCCAGCCCGTCGCGCAGCCGGTCGTAGCACAGGGTGCACTTGAACGCCCGGCCGTCCTCCTCCCGCCGGTCGATGACCCCGAACGGGCAGGCGGGCACGCAGTAGCCACAGCCGTTGCAGATGTCGGGCTGGACGACCACGGTGCCGAACTCGGTCCGGAACAGCGCCCCGGTCGGGCAGACCTCCAGGCACGCGGCCGAGCTGCAGTGCTTGCACACGTCCGAGCTCATCAGCCAGCGCAGCCCCTCGTCGCCGCGCTGCTGCTCGACGAAGGCGACGTGGCGCCAGGTGCTCGCCCCCAGGGCCCCGGTGTTGTCGTAGGAGTCGCCGGTGAGGCGCAGGGGCCCGTCCTGGGGGACGAGGTTCCACTCCTTGCAGGCGACCTCGCAGGCCTTGCAGCCGATGCAGATCGAGGTGTCGGTGAAGAACCCCATCCGCGGCCCGGCCTGGCCGTCGTAGCCGCCCCCGAAGGTCGGGGTGGGCAGGTCAACCTTCATCGGCATCGGCCTCCAGGCCGGCCCGCATCCGGTACTGGGCGACCAGCTTGGGCAGGGCGGCCCCGCGGGGACGGCGCCCGGGACGGATGTCGCAGGTCGCCGCCTTGGCCTCCTGGATGTGGACGTTGGGGTCGAGCACGATCGACAGCAGGTCGTTGGCGGCGTCGCCGGTGGCCAGCCCCCGGCTCCCCCAGTGGTAGGGCAGGCCGACCTGATGCACGGTCCGGCCCTCCACCGTCAGCGGCCGGATCCGGTCGGTGACAAGGACCCGGGCCTCGATGGCGGCCCTGGCGGTGACGATCGTCGCCCAGCCGCCGTGGACCAGGCCCCGTTCGGCGGCCAGGGCCGGGCTGACCTCGCAGAACATCTCGGGCTGGAGCTCGGCCAGGTACGGCTGGAAGCGGCTCATGCCCCCGGCGGTGTGGTGCTCGGTCAGCCGGTAGGTGGTGAACACGTACGGGTAGGTGTCGGCCTCCGGGTCGCCGGGCCGCGGGTGGTAGCGGTTGCCGGGCCGCCCGTACTCCTGGCGGGTCGGGTTCTGCTGCTGGCCGTACAGGGGGTTGGTGAACGGGGTCTCCCTGGGCTCGTAGTGGGCGGGGAAGGGCCCGTCCTGGAGGCCGGAGGGGACGAACAGCGCCCCCCGCCCGTCGACCTGCATGATGAACGGCTCGTCGCCGCGGTTGGCGTCCTCGGCCGTGGCCCCTTCGGGGGGCTGGTAGTGGGGCGGCTTGGTCCTGGGGAAGTCGGGCACGTCCTCGCCGGTCCACTCCCCCGCCTGCTCGTCCCACCAGACGTAGCGCTTGCGCTCCGACCAGGGCCGGCCGTCGGGGTCGGCCGAGGCCCGGTTGTAGAGGATGCGCCGGTTGGCCGGCCAGGCCCAGCCCCACTCGGGCGCGACCCAGCTCTGCTGGTCGCGCGGCTTGCGGCGGGCGACCTGGTTGACCTCGCCGGCGTAGCAGCCGCAGTAGATCCAGCAGCCGCAGACCGTGGAGCCGTCGGCCTTGAGCTCGGTGAAGGCGGACAGGGCGCGGCCGTCCGGTCCCCAGCCGTTGATCTCGCGCAGGACGGCCTCGGCGTCCGGGTCGGCGTGGGGGCCGGAGGTCGGGTAGTCCCAGGTGAGGTCGAGGACGGGCCGGTCCTTGGGGTCGTCGGAGGCGGCCAGCCGCTCCCGGATGATCCCGCCCAGGTGGTACATGAACCACAGCTCGGAGCGGCAGTCGCCCTTGGGGTCGAGCGCCTTCTCGCGCCACTGGAGCAGCCGCTGGGTGTTGGTGAACGACCCCTCCTTCTCCACGTGGGAGGCGGCCGGGAGCAGGAACACCTCGGTGGCGATGTCCTCGGTCCGCAGCTCGCCCGTCTCGATCTCGGGGCCGTCGCGCCAGAAGCTGGCCGACTCGATCTCGACCAGGTCGCGGACGACCAGCCAGTCGAGCTTGGCCATGGCCAGGCGGTGCAGCCGCGCGTTGGCCGACCCCACGGCCGGGTTCTCCCCCAGCAGGAAGAACCCGCGCACCTTGCCGTCGAGCATGTCCATGGCCGTCCGGTAGGTGGAGTGGTCGCCGGAGATGCGCGGCAGGTAGTCGTAGCACCAGTCGTTGTCGGCGGTGGCCTTCTCGCCCCACCAGGCCTTGAGCAGGCTGATGAGGTAGGTGTCCATGTGGCCCCAGAAGCCGCCCTTCTTGGTGTGCTGCTCGATGTAGGTGGCGAGGTCCGGGTAGCCCTCGGCGTGGGCCATGGGGATGTAGCCGGGCAGCAGGTTGTAGAGGGTGGGGATGTCGGTGGAGCCCTGGATGGAGGCGTGGCCCCGCAGGGCCATGATCCCGCCGCCGGGGCGGCCGATGTTGCCCAGCAGCAGCTGGAGGATGGCCGCGGTGCGGATGTACTGGGCTCCGACCGAGTGCTGGGTCCAGCCGACCGCGTACGCGAAGCTGGTCGTCCGCTCCCGGCCCGAGTTCTCGCACAGCAGCTCGGCCACCTGGAGGAACTGGCTGGCGGGGACGCCGCAGACCCGCTCGACGAGCTCGGGGGTGTAGCGGCGGAAGTGTCGGCGCAGCAGCTGGAACACGCAGCGGGGGTGCTGGAGGGTCTCGTCCTGCTCGGGCGGCTCCGCCACCCCGGTGGGGGCGCCGAGGGCGCCGAAATGCTGGCCGGTCTCGCTCTCGTGCTCGCCCTCGGCGTGCCCGCCGTCACCGGCGCCGGCGTACTGCCAGCTGGTGTCGTCGTAGGTGCCCTGCTCGGGGTCGAAGCCGCTGAACAGCCCGTCCAGGTCCTCGGTGTCGGCGAAGTCCTCGCTGATGATCACGGCCGCGTTGGTGTAGCGGACCACGTAGTCGCGGAACCAGCGCTCGTTCTCCAGCACGTGGTTGACGATCGCGCCCAGGAACACGATGTCGGTCCCGGCCCGGAGGGGCACGTGCAGGTCAGCCAGGGCGCTGGTGCGGGTGAAGCGCGGGTCGACGTGGATCACCTTGGCCCCGCGCTGCTTGGCCTCGACCACCCACTGGAAGGCGACCGGGTGGCACTCGGCCATGTTCGACCCCTGGATGAGGATGCAGTCCGAGTTGGCCATGTCCCCGGGGAAGGTGGTCGCGCCGCCGCGGCCGAACGAGGTCCCCAGACTGGGGACGGTGCTGGAGTGTCATATCCGCGCCTGGTTCTCGATCTGGATCGCCCCGAGCGCGGTGAACAGCTTCTTGATGAGGTAGTTCTCCTCGTTGTCGAGGGTCGCCCCGCCGAGGCTGGCGAAGCCGAGGGTGCGCCGGTAGAGCTTGTCGCCGTCGACGTCCTGCCAGGTCGCCTCGCGGGTGGCGATGACCCGGTCGGCGATCATCTCCATCGCCTGGTCGAGGTCCAGCTCCTCCCAGTCGGCGGCGTGGGGCCGGCGGTACTTCACCTTGGTCTCGCGGAGGGGGGCGGTGACCAGGTTCTTGGAGGCGGCCCCCTTGGGGCAGAGCCGCCCCCGGCTCACCGGGCTGTCGGGGTCGCCCTCGATCTGGATGACCTGCTCGTCCTTGACGTAGACGCGCTGGCCGCAGCCGACAGCGCAGTAGGGGCAGACCGAGCGGGCCATCCGGTCGGCCTCGACCGTCCGGGGCTCCAGCCCGGCCGATCGCGAGGACTGGGCGGCATGGCCGAGCCCGAGGCGGTCCTCACCACGGAGCTGGCGGAGCACCGGCCAGACCGGGAGGCGCCTGCCCGCTCCCACCGCACCCGCCTCCTCGCCAGCCGGTCAGCCTCCGCTCGACGGTACCGGTCTACCACGGCGACCCGAGATCCACACCTCAGCCCCGCCGGGCCCCCGGCCCGGGCGCGTTGATCGGGCAGCTGAGGTAGTGCTCGGCGGACGTGGGCTCGGCGGCCTCCGGCTCGGCGGCCTCCGGCTCGGGCTCGGGGTTGCGGATGGCCACCCAGGACAGCACGCCCCCGGCGGCGCAGAGGACGGCGGCGATGATCATGGCCGTCCGGAACCCGGCGGCGAAGGCCTCCGGCTCCAGGGCGCCGGCCCCGGAGATGCCGGCCGCCACCGGCAGGACGGCCACGGCCAGCAGCCCGGCCGTGCGGGCGACGTCGTTGTTGACCGCCGAGGCGATGCCGGCGTGCTCGGCCGGGGCGGCGGCGAGCACGGTCGAGGTGAGCGGGGCCACGGTCAGGACCAGCCCGA
>DASZON010000521.1:0-1509 GCA_035550755.1 Actinomycetota bacterium
TGCTTTAGCGGCCCCCGCCTAGCCTCGTGCCAAGGCTTGCAGCAGGTTCGACCGCAGGAGGCGACCGAATGTCCATCCGCGACGGCGTGGAGCCATCGCCCTCCAAGGACTCCGAGACCCACACCCAACCGATCCCCGGAAACGGGATTGCCGCGGACAACGAGTCCTCCGCGGAGCAGGGCGACCGCCCGACCCATCCGACGACCCCGGCGGCCCCGCCGCCCCGGCCGGCCGACGAGGCCTGGCCCCCGTCCTGGGGCGAGTCGCCGTCCTGGGGCCAGGGCCCGGGCTCGCCCGACGACCCGGCCTGGACCCGGCCATCCCCCTCGCCGGCCGACCCGGCCTGGACCCGGCCCTCACCGTCGTCCGCTGACCGCGGCTGGCCGCAGCCCGCGCCCGCCGACCCCAACTGGGCCCAGCCGGCGGCCCAGGCCGACGCGCCCACCTGGACCGAGCCCCCTGGCGCCAAGGGCCCGTCCTGGACCCTGGCACCCGGTGCCGCGGCCGCCGCGGCAACGCCGGCCCCGGGGTCCGGGCCCGCCGGCACCGCCCAGGGCTCGGCGCCCGGGGCCACCACCCAGACCATCCAGGCCGAGGCGCCCCGGACCGACGCGGCGTCCTGGACCCAGACCCAGACCGGCCCGGCCCAGGGCGGCGGCCACCCGACCGCCCCGACCTGGGGCACCCGGCCGGCCGACGGCGGCCGTCCCGGCGGCCGCGGACCGTCCCGCTGGCTGGCCGCCGTCGTCGCCGGTGTGGTCCTCCTGGCCGGCGGCTACGGGATCAGCCAGGTGCTCGACAAGAACGACGCCACCCCGACCGGCGCCGGCATCCCCACCGCCGCCCCGGCGGCCGGGGCCCCCGCGCCCTCGTCCTCGTCCTCGAGCGAGGAGCCGGCCGCGGCCGTCGCCAAGGCCCTGCTGCCCACCGTCGTCGAGCTCCGCCACGGAAACGGCCTCGGCTCGGGGTTCGTCTACGACAAGAACGGCTTCATCATGACCGCCGCGCACGTCGTCGAGGGCACCGACCAGGTCGAGGTCCGGCTCTATGACGGCACCCAGCTCACCGGGAATGTCGTCGGCCGCGACGAGCTCAACGACGTCGCCGTGGTCAAGATCAACCACTCCGGGCTGGCCGCGGCGCCCCTCGCCCTTGGCGAGACCGTCCAGGTCGGCCAGCTCGCGGTCGCCATCGGCAGCCCGTTCGGGCTCAACGAGACCGTGACCGCCGGGATCATCAGCGCCACCGACCGCAACCTCAACGGCCGTGAGGTCATCCAGACCGACGCCCCGATCAACCCGGGCAACTCCGGCGGCGTGCTCGCCGACCGCCGGGGCCGCGTGATCGGCATCAACGACGCCATCCAGACCGGCTCCGACTCCTCCAACGGCAACGTCGGCATCGGCTTCGCCATCCCGATCGACCTGGCCGCCAAGTCGGCCACCGCCATCGTCCAGGGCAAGCAGGTCCAGGTCGGCTACCTCGGCGTGAACATGGCCCCGCCCGCCA
>DASZON010000522.1:0-12032 GCA_035550755.1 Actinomycetota bacterium
CACCGGGTCGGGGGCCAGGCCGCTGGTCACCTCGGCGTAGGCGAGCTCCAGGGTGGGGGAGCGGCGCAGGTCCGAGGGGTAGATGCCGGCGTCGGCCAGGATCCGGGCGATGGCGCTGCCGTCGGGCCGGCCGACCTGGTACGGGGCGCCGGTCTCGACCAGCACCCGGCCGTCCTCGCGCCAGCAGATCAGCCGCACCGCCCGCAGGGCGGCCAGGGCGGCCTCGGGGTCGCCGACGGTGATCTCGTAGCGGCCGGCGGCCGAGCCCAGCTCGGTCGGCGGCCCCTCCTGGACCAGCCGGCCGGCGGCCATCAGCCCGACCCGGGTGCAGAGCCGCTCGGCGTCCTCCAGCTGGTGGCTGGAGAGCAGCACCGTCCCGCCCCGGGCCACGTGGTCCGACAGCAGGTCGTTGACCCGGCGGCGGTGGCCGGGGTCGAGCCCGACCGTCGGCTCGTCCAGGACCAGCAGGTCGGGCGGGCCGATCAGGGCGGCCGCGGTGGCCAGGACCTGGCGCATGCCGGTGGACCAGGTGGCGGTCGGCCGGTCGGTCATCCGGCCGAGGCCGAGCAGGCCGGCCACCCGGTCGGCCTCGCTGTCGCGGGCCGACGCCCAGTGGGCGATCAGGGCCAGGTACTCGCGCCCGGTGAGCCGTGGGGACAGGGCCGGGGCCTCGATCAGGCTGCCGACCCGCCGCGACCGCCCCCCGGCGGCCGACCGGGGGTCGCGCCCGAGCAGCCGCACCCGGCCGGCGTCGGCGGCCAGCAGCCCCAGGGCGACCCGCATGGCGGTCGTCTTGCCGGCCCCGTTGGGCCCGATCAGCCCGTACAGCTCGCCCTCGCCGACGCGCAGGTCGAGCCCGGCGAGCACCAGGGTGCGGCCAAAGCGCCGGTACACGCCGTCCAGCTCCACCGCCGCCGCCGTGGCCGCCTCCTCGATCCGGTTGGTTGCGGACGCATTCAACCAGAAGGATTGAAGACGGATTGAATCAGAGCATCGGCGCCGGACGGGACGGCCACGCCTGGTCCGGCGCCCCGGCCACGCGGTACAACCTGGTCATGAAGTCCGAGGCGGTGCTGGCGGCGCTGGCCGCCGGGGTCCTGGGGCCGGCCTTCGACCCGGCCGTGCCCGGCCGCATGCTGGCGATCCTGGACGGCACGGCGAACCGCCGCGACCGCCAGCGCCTCCTGGCCGTGCTGCGGGCCCTGGACACCCGGCCCGGGGCCCTGGCCCTGACCGGCCGCCCCGCCGCCGTCTCCGGCCGCCCCCCGGCCGCGGCCGAGGCGCTGGTGGCCCGCTGGGCCGCCAGCCGCCTGCCCCCGGTCCGCCAGCTCGCCGACGCCCTCGGCCCGGTGGCCCTGCTGGCCGCCTACGGCTGGCCGGGCCCGGCCCGCGACGCCACCGGCTACCCGGGGCCGCTCGGCCCCGCCCCCGACGTCCCCCGGCGGCTCCACCCCCTCGTCCCCGACGGCGACCAGGAGCTGGCCTGCGACGTGGTCGTGGTCGGCTCGGGGGCGGGCGGCGGGGTGGTCGCGGCCGAACTGGCCCGGGCCGGCCTGGAGGTGGTCGTGCTCGAGAAGGGCGGCCACGCCGCCGAGCGCGACTTCACCCACCAGGAGGGCGACGCCTTCCGCGACCTCTACCTGTACGGCTCCACCCTGACCACCGACGACCTGGCCTGCCGGATCCTGGCCGGGTCGACCCTGGGCGGGGGCACGGTGGTCAACTACTCGACCTCGTTCCCGACCCCGCCGGCGGTCCTGGCCGAGTGGGCGGCCGTCTCGGGGGTGGACGCCTTCGTCTCCGGCGAGGTCGCCGCCTCCCTTGACGCGGTGGCGGCCCGGCTCGGGGTCACCGACACCGAGAGCCGCCCCGGCGCCCGCGACCGGATCCTGGAACAGGGCCTGGCCCAGCTCGGCTGGCAGGTCGGCCCCCTGCCCCGCAACGTCCGCGGCTGCCCCCAGGACGCCGGCTGCGGCTGGTGCGGGTTCGGCTGCCGGACCGGGGCCAAGCAGTCGACCCTGGTCACCTACCTGGAGGAGGCCGAGGCGGCCGGGGCCCGGCTGGTCACCGGGGCCGACGCCCGCCGGGTCCTGGTCGAGCCGCTCCGGGGCGGCGACGGGCCGAGGACGGGCCGGGCCACCGGGGTCGAGGCCCGCACCGCCGCCGGCCACCGGCTGGCGGTGCGGGCCCGGGCGGTGGTGGCCGCGGCCGGGGCGATCGAGACCCCGGCCCTGCTGCTGCGCTCCGGGCTCGGCGGCCAGGTCGGCCGCCACCTGCACCTGCACCCGGGCACGGCCGCCGTCGGCGTCTTCGACGAGCCCGTCCGCTGGTGGGAGGGGACCCTCCAGGCCCGGTGGTCGGCCCAGCTCCGCAAGCGCCTCGGCCCGTACGCGCCCATCTTCGAGACCGTGCCCGTGCACCCAGGCACGGCCGCCGTCGCCCTGCCCTGGCGGTCGGCCGCCGACCACCGGGCGCTGATGGAACGCTCGGCCAACCTGTCGCTGGTCGGGGTCCTGGGCCGCGACCGCGGCGCCGGCCGGGTCCGGGTCGACCGCGACGGCAGCCCGGTCGTCCGCTGGCGCCTGGCCGCCGCCGACGAGGTCCGCCTGGCCGCCGGGGTGGCCGCCGCCGGCGAGGTCCTGGCCGCCGCCGGGGCCGGGGAGGTGTTCAGCCTCCAGCGCCGCCGTCCGGGCTTCCGCCCCGGCCCTGGCGCCCACGCCGCCTGGGCCGAGTCGACCCGCCGGGCCGGGTTCGGGCCCGGCCGGGCCACCCTGTTCTCCTACCACCAGATGGGCTCGTGCCGGATCGGGACCGACCCGGCCGCCTCGGCGGTCGGCCCCGACCACCGCACCCACGAGGTCGACGGCCTCTACGTCGCCGACGCCTCGCTGTTCCCCACGGCCAGCGGGGTCAACCCGATGCTGTCGGTGATGGCCCTGGCCCACCGGGCCGCGGCCGGGATCGCGGCCCGGCTCGGCTGAGGCGGCGCCGGCCCGGCCGCTAGCAGCTCTCGACCAGCTGGGCGCCGGCGGCGCGCCAGTCGAAGCCGTCCGGCCAGCTGGTGGCCGTGCTCGCCCGGGCCCCGGCCAGGTGCGCCCCGGTCAGGTCGGCCCCCTGGAACTGGGTGCCGCACAGCAGCGCCTGCTCCAGGTGGGCCCCGGCCAGGGTGGCGTGCTGGAGGCTGGTCCCGCGCAGGTCGGTCCCGCGCAGGTCGGCCCCGGCGAGCCGGGCCCAGCCGAGCCGGGCCGCCGGCAGCAGCGACCCGGTCAGGTCCAGCGGCCGGTCCCCGGCGAGCACGGTCCGGCGGGCCAGGGCGGTCACCGCCGCATGGACGTCGGGCTGGCTTACCTGCAGGGCTGCGCCCGCCCCGGCCGGGCCCACCGGCGGCCGGTGCGAGGTCGTCCGGACATAGGCCGACAGGATCTCGTACACCTGCACCCGGTCCTGGGCCGCCCACCAGCCGGGGTCGGGCACCTCGCCGGCCCCGCCGGCCGGGACGGCCGGCCCGGACCCGTCGGTGGGCGGCTGGTAGGCCCCAGCGGCGGCCGTGGCCGCCCCGGCCCCCCGGGCGGCGATCCGCTCCAGCCCGTAGATGCCGCCAAGGCGCACGTCCAGCTGCTCGCTGCCCAGCTGGTCCAGGGCCTGGGCGAACCGCTCGGCGGCCTGCTCCTGGCCGGCCACCTCCAGCTGCTGGCGGAGCTGGCGGCGGTCGGTGTCGAGCTGCTGCCAGGTCACGGCCACGGCCGCGATCACGGCCACCCCGGCCACCGCCTGGAGCAGCCCGACCCGGACGTCGTGCTGGAGCTTGAGCCGCTCGTCCTCCATCCGGCCCCTGGCCGCCGGGTCGGTGACCCCGGCCAGCGACCCCGCCGACCGGGCGGGGACGAGGAACCGCGGGGCCACGAACACGACCAGGAACAGCCCGACGGCCAGGATCCGCGGCCAGTGCCCGGCCAGCCACGGCATGCCCGCCAGCCAGCCCACCACCAGCAGCCCGGCAACGGTCGACAGCGCCACCAGGCCACGCCGACGAGATTGCAGCTGTCCGGCCATTCGCCCCCCAAGCCTCCGGTCCGGTCTCCGCCACGAGTCTCTCACATCCCTCGATCATCTCGGAGCGGTCACAAGTCGGAACTGGACGATCCGGGCGCCGTCCCCGTAGGCTCGCCCCGCCATGAACCAGCGACTGCGGGCACTGTGCGACCTCTCCATGGGGTCGGCGCGCGAGTACGTGGGCCGCCACGAGTACGACGGCCGCATCGAGGACCTCTCCCCCGGGGGGGTCCGCTCCGCCCTGGCCCGGGTCGGCGACGGGCCGGCCACCGACGACGCCCACGACGAGGCCCACCTGGCCGCCTTCGAGCGGCTGGCCCACCTGGAGCTGGGCGAGCTGGAGCTGCACCGGTCCAACCCGCTGTACCACATCGCCGCCCTGGACGTGTCCTCCTACGACCGCGAGTACGCCCCGGCGGCCGAGCGGGCCGAGGCCCGCCGCCGCCACCTGGCCGCCTGGCCGGACGCGGTCGACGCCGCCGTCGAGGCCCTGGACCGGGTCCCGGCCCCGGTCGCCGCCTCGCTGCTGGGCGCGGCCAAGGGCCTCACCGCCGACCTGGAGGGGTCCTCTGAACCCCAGCGGGGTGCCACGGTCAATCGGGCTCCCGGCCCCTCCGACCCGGTGGTCGAGCGGGCCCTGGCCGCCCACGGGCGGCTGGTCGCCCACCTGGAGGCGGCCGCCGAGGACGGCCCCCCGGACGCCGCCCTCGGCCGGGTCCCGCTGGAGCGCCTCCTCGGCACCGGCGAGGCCCTCGAGGTCGACCTCGGCCGGCTCGAGGAGCGGGCCGACACCGAGCGGGACCGGCTGCGGGCCGTGCTCGACGACGCCTGCGGGCGCCTGGGGCCGGGCCGGCCCACCGCCGAGGTGGTGGACGGCCTGCTCGGCGACCACCCCGACACCGGCGGGGTGCTGTCCGAGGCTCAGGGCATGACCGCCGAGTCGATCGCCTTCACCCTGGACCACGACCTGGTCCCCGGGCTGGACGGCGACTGCCTGGTCGCGCCCGCCCCCCCGTCGCGCCGCTGGGCCCTGGCGATGATGTCCTGGGCCGCCCCGTACGAGCCCGACGCCCCCTCCCGCTACTACATCTCCCCACCCGACCCGGCCTGGCCGGCGGAGGAGCAGGACGACTGGCTGAAGGTGTTCAGCCGCACCACCCTGCCGGCCATCACCGTCCACGAGGTCGCCCCCGGCCACTTCGCCCACGGCCGGCGGCTGCGCCACCTCGGCTCCGACGTCCGCCGGGTCCTGCACTCGCTGTCGTTCGTGGAGGGCTGGGCCCACTACGGCGAGGAGGTGTGCCTGGAGGAGGGGTTCCGGGCCGCCGACCCCCGCTTCGCCGCCGGGGTCGCCCTGGAGGCCCTGCAGCGGGTCACCCGCCTGGCGGTGTCGATCGGCACCCACGCCGGCACCATGACCGTCGCCGACGGCGCCGCCCGCTTCGAGGCCGACGCCTTCTGCTACGGCCCGGCCGCCCGGGCCGAGGCCGCCCGGGCCACCTTCGACCCCACCTACGGCCGCTACACCTGGGGCAAGCTGGAGATCCTGCGCCTGCGGGAGGCGGCCCGGGCCCGCTGGGGGAGCGGCTTCTCCCTGTCCCGGTTCCACGACGCCCTGCTGGGGCTCGGCTCGCCCCCGCTGGGGCTGATGCCGGCCGCCCTCGACCACGCCGAGCAGCTCAAGGGCTAGCCTGCACGGTCGAGACATCCTAGGCTGGTTTCCGCAGGATCCGGACCGGGAGCCGAACCGCCATGACCGAGACCTCCGCCGCGGAAGGGGTCGACCGCGACCTCTACGACCCCTACCTGTTCATCAACCGCGAGATCTCCTGGCTCCAGTTCAACGACCGCGTCCTGGCCATGGCCGCCGACGCCGAGGTGCCGCTGCTGGAGCGGCTCAAGTACCTGGCCATCTTCTCCACCAACCTGGACGAGTTCTTCATGGTCCGGGTGTCGGGCCTGCGCGACCAGGTCCAGGCGGGCATGGTCACCCGCGGGTCGGACGGCTGGACCCCGTCCGAGACCCTGGAGGCGATCGCCAAGCACGTCGGCCCGACCATCGAGTACCAGGTGCGGGTCTACCTGGACGAGGTCGTCCCGGCCATGGCCGAGGCCGGCATCCGCATCGCCGACATGGCCGAGCTGGACGACCGCGACCTCGACTTCCTCCGCGACTACTTCCAGCGCCAGGTCTTCCCGGTGCTGACCCCCCTGGCCGTCGACCCCAGCCACCCGTTCCCCTACATCTCCAACCTGTCGCTGTCGCTGGCCGTGACCGTCCGCGAACCCGGCACCGCCCGCGACCGCTACGCCCGGGTCAAGGTCCCGGGGATCCTGCCCCGCTTCGTGCCGCTGGGCGACGGCAGCACCTTCGTGCCCCTGGAGCAGGTGGTCGCCACCCACCTGGACAAGCTGTTCCCGGGCATGGCGGTGGTCGAGGCCCACCCCTTCCGGGTGACCCGCGACGCCGACATCGAGCTGGCCGAGGACGAGGCCGACGACCTGCTGGTCGCGGTGGAGCAGGAGCTGCGCCGCCAGCGCTTCGGGGCGGTGGTCCGCCTGGAGGTGGCGGCGACCATGCCCGACCACATCGTCCGCTGGATCCAGCGCGAGCTCGAGGTCGAGGACGACGCCGTGGTCACGGTGGAGGGGCCGCTGAACCTGGGCGACCTCATGGGGCTGGTGGCAAGCCTGGACCGGCCCGAGCTGGCCGACGATCCCTGGGTCGGGACCACCCAGCCGCGGCTGCTCGGCACCGAGGGGGACTCGGTCAACCTGTTCGCCACCCTCCGCGAGGGCGACCTGCTCGTCCACCACCCGTATGACGCCTTCGCGACCTCGGTGCTGCGGTTCATCGAGCAGGCCGCCGACGACGCCGACGTCCTGGCCATCAAGCAGACCCTGTACCGGACCGACGGCGACTCGCCGATCATCAACGCCCTGATCCGGGCGGCCGAGTCCGGCAAGCAGGTGGTGGTCATGGTCGAGGTCAAGGCTCGCGGCGACGAGGCCTCCAACATCGGCTGGGCCAGGGCCCTGGAGCGGGCCGGCTGCCACGTCGCCTACGGCCTGGTCGGGCTCAAGACCCACTCCAAGACGGCCCTGGTGGTGCGGCGCGAGCACGGCGGCATCCGCCGCTACGTCCACATCGGCACCGGCAACTACAACGCCAAGACGGCCCGCCTCTACACCGACCTGGGGCTGCTGTCCTGCGACGAGGACCTCGGCGCCGACCTCACCGACCTGTTCAACTCCCTCACCGGCTACGCCCGCGGCACCCGCTACCGCAAGATCCTGGTCGCCCCCAGCGCCCTGCGCCAGCGGGTCGTCGAGCTGATCGAGCGGACCGCCGAGCGACACTCCAGCCGCCGCCCCGGCCGCATCACCATGCAGATGAACGCCCTGGTCGACGCGGCCTGCATCCGTGCCCTGTACGCCGCCTCCCAGGCCGGGGTGGAGATCGACCTGGTCGTGCGGGGCATCTGCCGGCTGCGGCCCGGGGTGCCGGGGGTCAGCGACAACATCCGGGTCCGCTCCATCGTCGGCCGGTTCCTGGAGCACAGCCGCATCTGGACCTTTGCCAACGGCCGCCGCCGCGAGTACTACATCGGCTCGGCCGACCTGATGCCCCGCAACCTCGACCTGCGGGTCGAGGTCGTCACCCCGGTGACCGACCCCGACCTGACCGGCCGGCTCCAGGAGATCCTGGACGTCATGCTGGCCGACAACGTCCAGGCCTGGGAACTGGCCGAGGACGGCACCTGGCAGCGCCGCCAGCCGGCGGATGGGGAGCGCCGGGTCGCCACCCACAAGCGGCTGCGCGAGCTGGCCCTGCGCCGCGGGGTCGAGGCCCGCTCCGGCGCCGAGCGTGGCCAGAGCGCCTGACCCGGTGAGCGGGCTGGGTTAACGGGTAGCCTAGGGTTCGGCAGGAGACGCTGCACCGCCCCCCGAGGAGCCGCCTGTGACCACCGAGACCACCCCAGGGACCGATCTGGACACCCTTGCCGTCGACACCGTCCGGACCCTGGCCATGGACGCCATCCAGAAGGCCGGCGACGGGCACCCGGGCACGGCCATGGCTCTCGGGCCGGCCGCCTACGTGCTCTGGACGCGGTTCCTCAGCTTCGACCCCGAGCACCCCGACTGGTACGACCGCGACCGCTTCGTGCTCTCCAACGGCCATGCCTCGGTGCTCCAGTACATCGCCCTGCACCTGACCGGCTACGCCCTCGGCATCGACGACCTCAAGCAGCAGCGCCAGTGGGGCTCGATCACCCCCGGCCACCCCGAGCACTTCCTCACCCCCGGGATCGAGGTCACCACCGGCCCGCTGGGCCAGGGCGTCGGCAACGCGGTCGGGTTCGCCCTGGCCGAGCGGTTCCTGGCCGCCCGCTACAACCGCCCCGGCCACGAGGTCGTCGACCACCGCACCTGGGCCTTCTGCTCGGACGGGGACATGATGGAGGGGGTCGCCTCCGAGGCGTCCTCCTACGCCGGCTACCTGCGCCTCGGCAAGCTGACCCTGCTGTACGACGACAACCACATCACCATCGACGGCCGCACCGAGATCACCTTCGGCGAGGACGTCGAGGCCCGCTACCGGGCCTACGGCTGGCACACCCAGCACGTCGAGGACGCCAACGACCTGGAGGCGCTCGCCGCCGCCTACCAGGCGGCCGTCGACGAGCCCGACCGGCCGAGCTTCATCCGGCTGCGCAGCCATATCGCCTGGGGGGCGCCCAACGCCCAGGACACCTCCAAGGCCCACGGCACGGCCCTCGGCGAGGACGAGGTCCGGGCGACCAAGCAGGCCTACGGCTGGGACCCGGACCAGCACTTCTACGTGCCCGACGGGGTCTACGACCGCTGGCGGGTCAAGGTGCCGGACAACCAGGCGGCGCGGGCCGACTGGGAGCGGCGCCTGGACGCCTACGCCGAGGCCGAGCCCGAGCTCGGGGCCGAGCTGCGGGCCGGGATCGCCGGCCAGCTCCCCGGCGGCTGGGACGCCGAGCTCGACAAGCTGTTCGCCGAGCCCAAGAAGCAGGCCACCCGGTCGGCCTCCGAGGCCTGCATCAACGCCATCGCCCGGCGGCTGCCGACCTTCCTCGGTGGCTCGGCCGACCTGGCCGAGTCCAACAAGACCGACATCAAGGACGGCGGCAGCATGGGCCCGGACGAGGTCGGGCGCAACCTGCACTACGGCATCCGCGAGCACGGCATGGGGTCGATCACCAACGGGCTCGCCCTGCACGGCGGGCTGCGGCCGTACTGCGCCACCTTCCTGGTCTTCTCCGACTACATGCGGCCCAGCGTGCGCCTGGCCAGCCTGATGGACCTGCCGGTGGTCTACGTGTGGACCCACGACTCGATCGGGCTCGGCGGCGACGGCCCCACCCACCAGCCGATCGAGCACCTGGCGGCGTTGCGGGCCATGCCCCGGCTGCGGCTGATGCGCCCGGCCGACGGGCCGGAGACGGCCGAGGCCTGGCGGGCGGCCATCGCCCGCACCGACGGCCCGACCGCCCTGGCCCTGTCCCGCCAGGACCTGCCCCCGATCGACCGCTCGGTCCACGCCTCGGCCGAGGGCCTGCACCGGGGCGCGTACGTCCTGGCCGACGCCGACGGCGGCCCGCCGCGGCTGCTGCTGATCGCCACCGGCTCCGAGGTCTGGGTCGCCCTCGAGGCCCGGGACCGGCTCCAGGCCGAGGGCGTGCCCACCCGGGTGGTGTCCATGCCCTGCTGGGAGCTGTTCGAGGACCAGGACCAGGCCTACCGCGACCAGGTCCTGCCCCCGGCGGTCACCACCCGCCTGGCCGTCGAGGCGGCCTCCAGCTTCGGCTGGAGCCGCTGGGTGGGCGAGCACGGCGAGGTCGTCTCCCGCGACGACTTCGGCGCCTCGGCCCCCGGCTCGGTGGTGCTGGAGAAGTTCGGCTTCACCCCCGACAACGTCGCCGACCGTGCCCGGAGGCTGTTGGCACGGCGTGAAGGAGGACAGTCATGACGTCCCGTCTTGAGCAGCTCACCGACCAGGGCGTCTCCGTCTGGGTCGACTCGATCGCCCGCGACTGGATCCAGAAGGGGGAGCTGCGCCGCCTGCGCGACCAGTTCCGGGTGACCGGGGTCACCTCCAACCCGACCATCTTCCAGAAGGCGATGGGGGAGGGGTCGTTCTACGACGACGACATCCGCCGCCTGGCCGCCCAGGGCCTGGACGCCCGGAGGATCTTCGAGTCGCTGGCCCTTGACGACATCCGCGCCGCCGCCGCCGACATGGAGCCGGCGTGGGAGCGGTCCGGCGGGGTCGACGGCCGCGTCTCGTTCGAGGTGCCGCCCGACATCGCCGACGACACCGGGACCACCATCAGCGAGACCCGGCGGCTGTTCGACGAGCTGGCCCGGCCCAACGTGTTCATCAAGATCCCGGCCACCGCCGCCGGGGTCCCGGCCATCCAGGCCTCGGTCGCCGCCGGGATCAACGTCAACGTCACCCTCATCTTCTCCATCCAGCGGTACCGCGAGGTCATCGAGGCCTACCTGTCGGGCCTGGAGGCCCTGGCCGACTCCGGCGGGGACCTCGGCGAGGTGACCAGCGTGGCCTCGTTCTTCGTCAGCCGGGTCGACACCCTGGTCGACCCCAGGCTCCAGGCGATCGTGGACAAGGGCGGTCCCGAGGCCGACGCGGCCCGGGCCCGGCTGGGCACGGCCGCGATCGACAACGCCAAGCTCGCCTACGAGATCTTCCAGAAGGAGTTCTCGGGGCCGCGCTGGGAGGCCCTGGCGGCCAGGGGGGCAAGGGTGCAGCGGCCCCTGTGGGCGTCGACCTCGACCAAGAACCCCGAGTACCGCGACGTGCTCTACGTCGAGGAGCTGGTGGCCCGCGACACCGTCAACACCATGCCCCTGGAGACGATCGAGGCCTTCGCCGACCACGGCGAGGTCCGCGGCCAGACGGCCACCGAGGGCATGGACCGGGCCAGGAGCCTGTGGAGCGACCTGGCCGCCCTCGGCATCGACGAGGACGAGGTCGGCGACCGGCTGGACCGCGAGGGCGTCGAGAAGTTCAGCGACAGCTACAACGGCGCCGTCGAGGCCATCGCCGACAAGGTCGAGAAGCTGGGCCGGGCATGACCGAGAACCCACTGGCGGCCGGGGAGCGGGTCAGGGCGATCCCGCCGCCCACGGCCATGGTGGTGTTCGGCGGCTCCGGCGACCTGGCCCACCGCAAGATCGTCCCCGCCCTCTACAACCTGGAGCTGCACCGGCTGCTGCCCCAGAACTTCGCCTTCGTCGGCACCAGCCGCAGCGAGTTCAGCGACGAGGAGTACCGGGCCGACATGCGCAAGGCGGTCGAGGAGTTCTCACGCACCCAGCCCATCCAGCACCAGGTGTGGGAGTCGTTCGCCAGCCGCCTGCACTACATCCCCGGGTCCTCGGCCGACCCCGACACCTACGCCCGGGTCGGCGACCTGCTGGACCGCTTCGACCGCGAGCACGGCACCGACGGCAACCGGATGTTCTACCTGTCGCTGATCCCCAAGCTGTTCGCCGACACCATCCGCGGCATCGGCAAGGCCGGGCTGGGCGGCCGCGGCTGGGACCGGGGCTTCTCCCGGGTGGTGGTCGAGAAGCCCTTCGGCCACGACCTGACCTCGGCCCGGGAGCTCCAGGAACTGGTGACCACCGTCTTCCCCGAGCGGGACGTGTTCCGGATCGACCACTACCTGGGCAAGGAGAGCGTCCAGAACATCATCGCCTTCCGCTTCGCCAACGGGATCTTCGAGCCGGTCTGGAACCACCACTACGTCGACCATGTCCAGGTCACGGTGTCGGAGTCGCTCGGCATCGAGCACCGGGGCAACTTCTACGAGACCGCCGGGGCCATCCGCGACATCTTCCAGAACCACGAGCTCCAGGTGCTGGCCCTGATCGCCATGGAGCCGCCGGCCAGCTTCGAGCCCGAGGACGTCCGCAACGAGAAG
>DASZON010000523.1:0-5141 GCA_035550755.1 Actinomycetota bacterium
CGGCCCGGTGCAGCCGACGGATCTCTGCCCAGTCCTCCACGCTCAACACCTCGCTCCCTCCCCGGCTCGACTCGAGCCAGGGTCCAGGAGGGGTCAACTTTCAAGCGTCGTCTGGGGGTCAGTTTTCACGCGTCGCCGACACACGGGAGAGCCGGCCTCACCCTGTGACCCAGTCGCGTAGCGTCGCCTCCAGGGCGAACCGCAGTCGTACTCCACCACGCCGACGATGCCCTTACACCGGCCAATGCCCGCCATTACACTGACAGGGCACACGGATGGTGGAACCGAGGAGGAAGCTGGTGTCGGTGGAGACCATTCTCGTGGTGCTGGTGTGCTTTGGCTGGATCCCGGTTGTGGTCATCGCGGTCGCGCGGGGTCGGCGCCTCGCACTGGCTACGGGCGGCAGCTCCGAGCCGCGGAACGCGGCGGCCATCGCCGACGTCGGCGTCGCGGCCAGCGCGCACCTGGCATCACCATCGGGCTCGACACCCGCCCCCCTGGCCTGGACAAGCGCGAACCCTGATCAGACACCCTGATCCGCCTGGTACGGCACCGCCTCGTGCCACTCGCGTGCCATCTGCACCGGTCAGGCCGGGACTCTCGCGGTCACTGGAGGCCACTCCTGTCCCGCTAACCTGCGGCCGCCTACTACCGGTGCGCGGCAGCACGAATGGTGGCGATGGGGCCGCTGGTCCGCGCTGGGTCCGTGCAGCATCGGAAATCGCTGGTCCCCGGCGGGCACGAGCGGTCACAAGCGGCGAATGAAACCGCAGGTCACTCAGCCCATAGCCCTCCAACTTCGGGCGGGGGAGAGCGGCGCAGCGGAGTTCGAGTCTCCCCACCTCCACCAACCGAGGCAGGTCACCGACCTGCCTCGTTGCGTTCCCCGGCTATCGTCCGGGCGGCTGGGTCAGCGCTCGTCCGGGGCTGCGGGGACCACGACCACGGGGCAGGCGGCGTGCAGCACCGCGGCGTGGCTGACCGACCCGAGCACCAGCTCGGAGAAGCCCCCACGTCCCCGGGAGCCGACCACCAGCAGGTCGGCGTCGACCGACAGCCGGACCAGCGCCTCCGCCGGATGGCGGTCCTCCACCACCGTCCGCTGCACCTCGACCCCACTGACCGTGTCCCCGAGCTCACCGAGCAGCGACGCAAGGAGCTCGTCGGCCTGGCTGTGGACGGCCTCCTCGAAGGCCTCTCGACGTTGCAGCGACGCGGCCAGCTCCGGCTGGGACTCTCCCGCCGCCCCGACGGCCGCATCCCAGGTGTGCTGGGATCCGAAGTAGACCGGTGCCGCCAGGTCCTTGGAATGGTAGGCGTGCACCACCTGCAGGACCGCCTGCCGCAGGCGCGCCTCCGCGGCCGCCCAGGCAAGCGCCCGCCTCGCGTTGGGCGAAGCATCGACGCCGACCACGATCCTGCCCACCCGGGGCACCTCCTTGACCGGACATGGATGCCCGGAACGCCGAGCCTCGCAGTGGTCGACCAATATCCCAGAAGGCGACCCCGGGGTCGAGCGCGCCACGACCCCGGGTCAGGGGTCCCGGGGTCGTGGACTGGACCGAGCCGCCGGAAGGGAGCCGGTCCCCCCGGCCGATAGCCAGCCTGGACACGCGGACGAGAGCACAGGCGGCGTCCACCGACCGAAGCAAGCCGGATACCACGTCCGGGCCGCCCGGAAACAGGCAATGCGAACAACCCATCGAACCGGGCCACAACGCAACGCCCGCCTCACGGGCCCGCGCTCGAGAGAACTTCTCCTCGGCGGCACGACGGTGCATGCTCTCGTCTGCAGAACAGGATGTCTGCTGACTGGAGGGCATCCATGCGGCATCGTCGTGGCGAGCTCACCGCCGTCTCGCTCTTCGCCGTCGTCTCGATGCTGGGGCTGGCCGCCTGCGGGCCGGACGACGACTCGCCGGGAGGTGGGGCCGCGCAGACCACCGTCGCCCCGCCCGCCCCGGCGACCAGCGCCGCGCCCACGACCGGGCAGCAGGGCGAACCGGCCCAGCTGGCCGACGGGAGGCACCCGGTGATCGTGAAGCAGGTGAACACCGGCGGGCCGACGGTCACCTTCGACCTCATCCAGTGGTTCGAGGGGGACGCGGCGGCCAAGGCGGCGGCCGAGGACGGCCAGGAGTCGCCGCCACCCAACGACTACTACACCCGGAACGTGAACCCGCGGCTGCGGACGCTCCCGGTGACGGGCGGGGCCCGGATCACCATCACGCGGCAGACAGCGGGGGAGGGTGGAGGGAACGCCGCCGAGCCGGTGGAGGCCGACCTGGCCACGGTGGCGGCCAGCGGGGTCGGGCACATCTTCTGGGCCACCGTGCGGGGCGGGCAGATCGAGGCGCTCGACGAGCAGTACGTCCCCTGAGCGCGGCTAGCCCTGGGGGACCTGCTCGGCCGCCTCGGCCCCCAGCTCACGGACGACCTCGACGAACAGGTCGAGGTCGGCGGCGGTGGTGCGCCAGTTGCTGATCGCCGGGCGCAGGGCCGCCCGGCCGCCGTAGACGGTGCCGCCGGCGAACACCCGGCCGTCGTCGAGCAGGGCCTCGCCGAGGCGGCGGTTGATGTCGTCGAGCTCGGGCTCGGGCAGGCCGGGCGGCCGGTAGCGGAAGCAGACGACGTTCAACGGCACCTCGGCCAGGCGCTCCAGATCAGGGGCGGCGTCGACGGCCGCGGCGAGGTGGGCGGCCAGGTCGCAGTGGCGCTCGACCAGGGCCTGGTAGCCGGCGCGGCCGTAGGCGGCCATGGTGGCCCAGATCGGCAGGGCCCGGGCCCGGCGGGAGGACTCGGGGCCGAGCAGGCCGTAGCCGCCCCGGGGGTCGTCCGGGCCGGGGAGGTAGGCCGCCCCCGGCATCCCGAACGCCGGGCCGAGCCGGGCCGGGTCCCGGACGAGCACGAACCCGCTCTCGTAGGGCACGTTGAGCCACTTGTGGGCGTCGGCGGCGATCGAGTCGGCGCGCTCCATGCCGGCGGTCAGCTGGGCGGTGCGGGGCGAGAGGGCGGCGAAGATCCCGAACGCCCCGTCGACGTGCAGCCAGGCGCCGAGCTCCTCGGCCAGGTCGGCCAGGTCGGCCAGGGGGTCGAACTCGCCGGCGTTGGGCTCGCCGGCGGTGGCGATCAGCACGGCCGGGGCGCCGCCCAGCTCCTCGAGCCGCCGCCGCAGCGCGGCCAGGTCGAGGTGCCCCACGGCGTCGGCGGCGACCACCTCGACGGTGTCCTTGCCGTGGCCGAGCAGCTGCAGGGCCTTGCGGGCGCTGGGATGGACCAGCCCGCTGGACAGCACCGGCATCCGGGGCAGGCCGGCCAGCCCGGCCGAGGTCACGTCGACCCCGTGGCGCTCGCCCCACCAGTGGGTGGCCAGGGCCAGGCCGCTGAGGTTGGCGAAGGTGGCGCTGGCGGTCAGCGCCCCACCCCAGCCCGAGGGCAGGCCGACGAGCTGGCGCAGCCAGTCCAGGGCGACCGTCTCGGCCGCGTCGGCGAACCGCGAGGAGGCCCGCACGAACGCGTTCTGGTCGAGCAGGGACACGACCCAGTCGCCGGCCAGGGCCGCCGGCGTGGACCCGCCGATGACGAAGTGGTAGAAGCGCGGCCCGGCCGAGGCGGTCGCGGTCGCCGTCCCGACCCGCAGCAGGGTCTCGACCGCCGCCTGGGTGCCCGCCCCCTCCTCGGGCAGCGGCCCGCCCAGCTCACCCAGCAGCGGCTCGGCGGCCCGGTCGTAGACCAGCCGCTCCGGCAGCCCCTCCAGGTAGGGCCCGGCCGCCCCGACCACCTGCCGCAGCGCCGCCAGCGTCTCGTCCTGCTCCTCGAGCGGGTCGCCCACGTCATGGCCCTTCTGGTAGGTCGCCGAGGAAGCCGCGGACGGCCTCGTTGAAGGCCTCGGGGGCTTCGACGTTGACGACATGGCCGGCCCCGGGCAGGAGGACCAGCCTGGCCCCGGGGATCGACCGGTGGAGGTCCTCGGCCACGGGTAGGGGGGCGCGGACGTCCCGGTCGCCGTAGACCAGCAGGGTCGGCACCTGGATCCCGGCCAGGACGTCGCGGACGTTCTCGGCCGAGGCGCGGGCCATGGCCCGGAACCCGACGGGGTGGAAGGCCCGCATGCTGGCATCGAAGGCGGCCACGGCCTCGGCCGGGGCCGACTCGGCGAACATCGTCGGCAGCAGGGTGCCGGCGAACGCATCGGGCGGGAGGTCGGCCAGCACCATCGCCTGGCGGAGGCGCTGGCCGGCGACCTCGGCGGGCAGGGAGCCTGCCCAGCCGGCGTAGGCCGACGCCAGGACCAGGCTCCTCGGGACGGCCGGGTGCCGGCCGGCGAAGGCGAGGGCGAGGGCGCCGCCGAACGAGATGCCGGCGACGTGCGGTCGTCCCAGGCCGAGCCGGTCGACGAACCCGGCCAGGCAGTCGGCGTAGCCGGCCAGGCCGAACCGCTCGGGCGGGTCGGAGGAGCCCCCGGCCCCGGGAGCGTCCCAGGCCACCACGGTGAAGTCGTCGCACAGACCGTCGAGCTGCCCCCGCCAGGTGGCCGGGCCGTCGCCCACGTACCCGTGGACCAGGACCAGCGGCGGGCCGCTGCCGGCACGTTCGTAGGCGATCTGGAGCCCGTCGACCTCGACCCTGTCCATCGCCCATCCTCGCTCGCCACCGCTTCGACTCGGCTACCTTCGCACGAGCGGGCCTCGCCGCGCGCACGCTCGCCTGCCGCTTCAGCGACGCCTACCTGCAGCGGGCGCCGACCGGCGCACGGGTACCCCCGAAACCGGGGTGGGTGCGATGCTGTGCCGGCCCGGTGCACGCCCGGACACGCTGAACAGGAGGCGCGGATGTCGAGACTTGACCGCCTGGTGGCACGGCGGCTGGCCCGCTGGCTGCGGGAGCCGCTGCGCCAGGTCCTGGCCGAGCAGGACCCGCGGCAGGCCGGTCCCGAGGCCCACGTGGAGATGTACAAGTACCTGGTCCACGGGGACCGCTCCCGGCTGCACGTCCACCCCACCGCGGTGGTCAACAACGCCCTGTTCAACGTGGGCTCGGGCGACATCACGGTGGGGGAGTACGCCTTCTTCGGCCACAACGTCTCGGTCCTGACCGGCACCCACGACATCAGCAAGTTCGGCCGCGAGCGCCAGCTGGCC
>DASZON010000524.1:0-13128 GCA_035550755.1 Actinomycetota bacterium
CACCGGCTCGTTCGGGGAGTGGCGGGTCACCCGAACCCCGTACAACGCCCCCGGCATGCTCGTCTGGTACCGGGACGCCCAGTACACGGTGAACCACGTGACCACCCCGATCTTCGAGCCGCCCAGCACCGGCTCCAAGGGCCAGCTGCTGATCGTGGACAGCCACTTCGACCCGCTGCGCCGGTCCGGCGAGGCGGCCGCGCACGACCCGACGACCCTGAAGAACCTGCCGTCGCGGGCCCAGTCCTCCAACGCCGCCTTCGCCAAGCGGGCCACCCGCCCGTTCCGCGAGTGCGTCGAGGACCCGGCCGGCTCCTACGTCACCTACTGCAACAACCACCCGGCCCTGCCCGGCGTGGCCCACTTCACCGACGCCAAGGGCTGGTACCCGGGGCTGGAGCTGCGCGGCGAGGACCTGTTCTTCCGCGACGTCGACGCCTCGGTGGTGGTCCCCTCCAAGGACAACCGGCGCTACACGACCCGGATCGTCGACGAGAACGGCAACCCGCTGACCGACCTCTACGGCACCGACCTCGGTGACGGGATCATCCTCGGCAGCGGCGACCCGGCCGACGGCAACCCGCTCGACAACCCGGTCGAGGACCTCTCGCTCGGCGTCGAGTTCACCGTCAAGCGGGTCGCCGGCAACCACCGCTGGGTGGTGGTCGGGGTCCGCGCCGCCCGCGCCGACAACACCCCCTAGCCCGCTAGCCCGAACGGACCGGGGCCCGCCGCGGATCGTCGCGGCGGGCCCCGTCGCGCAGGGCCCGGCGCAGGAGCTTGCCCGAGGGGGTCCGCGGGATGGCCTCGGCCAGCCGCAGCGCCCGGAGCCGCTTGTGCGGGGCGACGCGCTCGGCCACCCAGCCCAGCAGGTCCTCGGGGTCGGGGTCGGCGCCGGTCCTCGGCACGACCACGGCCACCGGGACCTCGCCGTCGTCGGGGTCCTCGCGGCCGAGGACGGCCGCGTCGGCCACGTCCGGGTGGGTGGCCAGCAGGGCCTCCAGCTCGGCCGGGGCGACCTGGTGGCCGCGGACCTTGATGAGCTCCTTGAGCCGGTCGACGATGACCACGTTGGCGTCGGTGTCGACCAGGCCCAGGTCGCCGGTGCGCAGCCACCCGTCCGATCCGACCATGGCCGCGGTCGCCTCGGGCCGGTTGCGGTAGCCGGCCATGACCTGGGGGCCCCGGCCGAGCAGCTCACCCGGCTCCCCGGGGCCGAGGTCGCGGCCGGTGGCCGGGTCGACCACCCGCAGCTCGGTGTTGGGCAACACCCGGCCGACCGTGCCGGGCACGCCCCCGGCGGCCCGGTCGGGCGCGCTCAGGCCGACCGTGGTCTCGGTCAGCCCCCAGGCCTGGCCGACGGTCGCCTGGGGCAGCCGGGCGGCCAGCGCCTCCTGCGCGGCCGCACTCAGGGCCGCCCCGCCGCACACCACCAGCTCCACCGAGGAGAGGTCGGCGGTGGCGGCGAGAGGGTAGGCGGTCAGGACCCGCAGCATCGGCGGGGCGCCGACGAGCACGGTGACCCGGTGGCGCTCGATCAGCTCCAGGAACCGCCCAGGGTCGAAGCGGGGCATGGTGACCACGGTGGCCCCGGCGTGCAGCGGCACGGCCAGGGTCACCTGGAACCCCATGATGTGGGAGAAGGGCGCGACCGCGGCCACGGTGTCGCGCTCGGTGATCCGCAGCCCGCTGTTGACCTGGCGGACCGAGGTGACCAGGTTGGCGTGGGTCAGCTCCACGCCCTTGGGCAGGCCGGTGGTGCCGCTCGAGTAGGGGAGCAGGGCCACGGCGGCCGGGTCGGTCGCGGGTCCGGGAGCCGGGTCGTGCGGTCCCACGGCGGGGTCGGGGGGCCGGGCCGGGGCCCCGGCGGCGAGCAGGTCGAGGATCGGCGTGGCCCCGTCGGCCTTGCCGAGCGCGACCAGCTGGCCGACCCCGGCGGCGGCCGCCGCCGACCGGGCCACCGGTACCAGCGCCGGGACCGTGACCAGGACCGAGGCGCCGGCGTCGGCCAGCTGGGTGGTCAGCTCGCGCTCGGTGGCGGCCGGGGTGACCCCGGTCACGGTGCCGCCGGCGGCCATCGCCCCCAGGGCCACCCCGGCCCACTGGGGCAGGTTGGGCGCCCACAGGGCGAGCACGTCCCCGGGCGCGAACCCGCGGGCGGCCAGCCCGGCCGCCACCCCCCGGATCCGCTGGGCCAGCAGCCGGTAGGAGACCAGCAGGCCGCTGGCCTCCTCGACCAGGGCCGGGCGGTCCCCGGCGCGGGCGGCCGCCTCCAGCACCATCCGGTGCAGGGTCGTGCCGCCGACCTCCACCGGCGGGTAGGGGCTGGTCCAGACCATCGTCCGCTCCTCGTCGCGACCGTGTTTTACACGTGTAAAATAGGCCGCTGTTTGACACGTGTCAATAGGTTGGGGCACGCTGGGGCCATGGCCACCGGAACCCGCGGCGACACCCGCGCCCGCATCCTCGACACCGCCTGGGAGCTGGTCCGCGAGCGGGGAGTGGAGGCGGTCACCGTGGCCGACGTGGCCGCCGCCGCCGGCGTGTCCCGCCAGCTCGTCTACGTCCACTTCGAGAACCGGGCCGGGCTGCTGGTGGCCATGGCCCGGCGCCACGACGTCCGCAGCGGGTTCGCCGGCCGGGCCGCCGGGACGGCCGACCTGGCGCCGGTGGCGGCCCTGGAGCGGCTGCTGCGGGAGTGGTTCGCCTACCTGCCCGAGATCCTGCCCGTGGCCCGGGCCCTGGAGGCGGCCGCGATCAACGGCGACGACGGCGGGGCGGCCTGGCGCGACCGGACGGGCGGCCTGCGCGAGGTCCTGGCCGCGGCCGTCGACCGGGTCGCCGACGACGGCCGCCTGGCCCAGGGCTGGACGCCGGCGGCGGCCACCGACTGGGTGTGGGCGCGCGCCCAGCCCTCCGGCTTCGCCTATCTGGTCGCCGACCGCGGCTGGCCGGCCGGCGACTACGTCGACCGGGCGGTCCCCTCGATCCTCGCCGAGGTGGTCAGGGCGGGGAGCTGACGGCGACCCGGGCCAGGCGGCGGACGGTGGCCCAGCGGTGGAGGCGGACCCGCGGCGCCGGCGGGCCGAGGGCCGGGGGGACGAGGACCCGCAGGGCCTGGGGGAGGACCTGGAACTCGAGCGGGGTCGGCAGGGCGATGGCCTCGCCGTCGACCCCGGCGGGCAGCTCGGGCACGAGGGCCTCGACCCGGAGGCTGCGGGTCGTCCACTGGGCCCAGGCGCGGCTGCTGGGGGCGCGGCCGCCCCCGGCCACGGCCCGGGTGGCCAGCTTGGCCAGGGCGGCCCCGGTCCGGGCCCGCAGGGCCGACACCTGGAGCACGCCGGCGTCCAGGCGCTCGCGGACGCCGTCGAGCTCGTAGCAGTTGCTGGCCACCAGCAGCACCAGCACGTCGGGGTGCTCGCGGCCGTCGGCGTCGCGTAGGTCGACCCGGAGCCGCTCGCGGTCGCCGCGCAGCGACGCCGGCAGGACGGCGTGGGCGGTGGCCAGCTTGGCCGCCCGGTAGCGGGGGTCGGCGACCACGTCGGCGTAGGCGCCCAGGGACACGTTGTTGAGGAACATCCGGTCCCCGACCATGCCGACGTCGATCCGCCGCTCGGGCCCGGCGAACGCCTCCAGCGCCGCCACCGGGTCGCGGCGGTCCAGCCCCAGGTCGCCGGCGAAGTGGTTCCGGGTCCCCGACGGCACGCACACGAACGGCACGTCCGCCTCCACCGCCACCTTGGCCACCAGCCCCAGCGACCCGTCCCCGCCGGCCACCCCGACCGCGCCCACCCCCGCCGCGACCGCCGCCCGCGCCAGCGCCACCAGGTCGTCCCCGGCCTCCAGCACATGCACCCGGATCCCCCGGGCCCTGGCCGCCTCCACCAGCCCGACCCGCCCCGCCTTCCCGTTCCCCGACCGGGGGTTCACCACCAACCAGGGCATGCCGGAGCCTCTACCCTCCGATTCCGGGGCCCCTGCACGGGAGGGTAACCCGGCCGCGGAAGGTGCGGCGCCGGTCGTCCACAGCCCCAGCGGCCGCGACCCCCCGGGCTGCGGCGCCCCGGGCCATGGGGACCGGGGGCGGAGGGCTCGGCGGGCGGCGGTGGCGTAGGCGAGGGAGCCGAGGACGATGGCGGCGGCGCCGGCGGCCTGGCGGAAGCCGAACTCGAGGAAGCCGAGGACGATATTGGCCACGGCCAGGGTGGCGACGGCGATGTTGAGCCAGCGCTTCCAGACCCGGCGGGTGGTGAACGCCCACCAGGCGGTGGCGGCCATCACAGCCACGCTGAGGACGGTGCCGACCAGCAGCTGGAGGAGCTGGTCGCGGCTGCCGACCACCACCTGGACGAAGCCGGCGGCGACCACCACCAGTGAGGCCAGGGCGGCGACGGCCCACCATCTCGGGCCGGCGCGCCTGCGCTCGCCGATCGTCATACGATCATTCTCCCGGACGAGCACGACCCGACCCAAGGAGCGGCCCGATCGACAGCCAGCGTTCCGACGCCCTCGTGTTCTTCGGC
Organism: Actinomycetota bacterium; assembly: GCA_035550755.1. GTDB lineage: Bacteria > Actinomycetota > CALGFH01 > CALGFH01 > CALGFH01 > CALGFH01. The sequence goes on from DASZON010000524.1 coordinate 4,524, forward strand.
GCCAGCGGCGACCTCGCCTACAAGGAGGTCTTCCCGGCCCTGCTCGGGCTGGTCCAGCGGCACCGCCTGGACGTGCCCATCATCGGGGTCGCCCGCTCGGGCTGGGACCTGGCCCGGCTGCGCCAGCGGGCCCGTGAGAGCGTGGAGCACCACGCCGGCAAGGGCAAGGTCGACGAGGAGGCCTTCGCCCGCCTCTCGGACCTGCTGGGCTACATCGACGGCGACTACGCCGACGCCCGCACCTTCCAGCGGCTGCGCAAGGCCCTCGGCGACGCCAAGCGGCCCCTGCACTACCTGGCCATCCCGCCGAGCATGTTCGCCACCGTGACCGAGGGGCTGGCCGCCGCCCACGCCATCGACGGCGCCCGGGTGGTGGTGGAGAAGCCGTTCGGCCGTGACCTCGCCTCGGCCCGCGAGCTCAACCAGATCCTCCACCGCCACCTGCCCGAGGAGCGGATCTTCCGCATGGACCACTTCCTGGGCAAGGAGCCGATCCAGAACATCCTCTACCTGCGCTTCGCGAACGCCCTGCTGGAGCCGCTCTGGAACGCCCGCTGCATCCGCCAGATGCAGATCACCATGGCCGAGGACTTCGGCGTCCGCGGCCGGGGCGCCTTCTACGAGGAGGCCGGGGCGATCCGCGACGTCCTCCAGAACCACCTGCTCCAGGTGCTCGCCCTGCTGGCCATGGACGCCCCGGCCGTCCACGCCCCGGACGCCACCCGCCGGGAGCGCTCCCGACTCATCCAGGCCATCCGGCCCCTGGACCGCTCCAGCGTGGTCCGCGGCCAGTTCCGCGGCTACCGTGACGAGCCGGGGGTCGCCTCCGACTCGGCCGTCGAGACCTACGTGGCCGCGCGGCTCGCCATCGACACCTGGCGCTGGGCCGGGGTGCCGTTCTACATCCGCGCCGGCAAGCGCCTGCCGGTCACCGACACCGAGGTCCTGATCGAGTTCCGCCGGCCGCCGGTGGAGCTGTTCGGCGAGCTGATCCCGGCCCGCTCCAACCACCTGCGGCTGCATCTCGGCCCCGACGTCCGCATCCAGATCGGGGTGCGGGTCAAGGTCCCCGGCGACCAGCTCGTCGGCGAGGACGTCGAGCTGGAGGCGGCCAACTACCCGACCGGCGGCAAGCCCCCCTACGAGCGCCTGCTGGGCGACGCCATGGCGGGCGTCACCGAGCTGTTCGCCCGCGAGGACGCCGTCGAGGCCGAGTGGCGGGTGGTCGACCCGGTGCTCGGCGACGACACCACCCCCCTGCACGAGTACGACCCCGGCACCTGGGGGCCGGACGAGGCCGACCAGCTCATCGGCGCCGACGGCCCCTGGTCCGAACCGAGCTAGGCCGCCGCCCTCAGGCGGCCGCCGGGCGGTGCAGGGCGACCAGGGAGGCGGCGAACATGGCCGCCACCAGCAGGCCGGTGACCAGGACCGGCTCGGCGGTGAGGGTCGAGGCCAGCACCAGGAACAGCGCCACCGGGACGGTGAAGGCGGCCGCCGCCCCCCGGGCGCCGATGGCCGCATGGTGGGACAGGAAGTCGACGTTGACGGCCAGCCCGGCCCCGACGGCCGCGGCGGCGGCGAAGATCAGGTAGTGGCCGTAGCCCCACACGATCCCGGCCCGCAGCGAGGTCAGGAGCTCGTGGGACTCCTTGGCGAAGTACAGCGACCACATCCCGAACACGGTCAGGAGCCCGCCCGCGGCCGTGGTCGCCAGGTCGGCCAGGGCGGCGTCGGCGGCCCCGGCCGACTCGATGGCCAGGGTGGAGGAGAGCACGCACTCGCCGAGCACGATCAGGGTGAAGAGGCCGTAGCGCTCGGCGATGTGGCGGGAGTGATGACGGCGAAGTCGCTGCCGGCCATGGCGTCGGGCACCCCGGCGGCCAGGATCAGGGCCCCGGCGATCTGCACCAGGGTGGTCAGCCGGTAGGCGATGTCGTCGGTGTCGTAGGCCGAGGCGAACCAGGTGAAGTTCATCCACGCCTAGCGGCCGGGCCTGGTCAGGCGGTCAGCCGGGCGAACACGATCACGTTCGAGCGGTAGCTGTGGGCCACCGGGTCGAAGCTGCCCCCGCAGGTGACCAGGCGCAGCCTCGGGGTCAGGGTGGGGTAGTAGACGTCGTCGGTCGGGAACCGCGCCTTGGGGTACTGCTCGACCCGCTCGACGGCGAACCGGGCCAGCGAGCCGTCGGCCCGCACGACCTCGAACCGGTCGCCGGGGCGCAGGTCGCGCAGCCGGTAGAACACCGCCGGCCCGGCCGTGGAGTCGACGTGGCCGAGGATCACCGCCGAGCCGGGGTCGCCGGGCCGGGTGCCACCGGCGTACCAGCCGGCCATGTTCCACCTGTGCGGGCCCGACGGCACCTCGACGCTGCCGTCGTGGTCGCGGCCGAGCCGCTGCAGGCCGGTGTCGACCCCGATCGCCGGGATCCTGAGGCGCACCGGGACCGGGGTCGGCCGGTAGCCGCGGACCGACTCGAAGCCGCGGACGGCGTCCAGCCCCCCGGCCGCCCCCGCCGGCCCATCGGCCCGGGGGACGCTGCCGGTGACCCCGGCCCGCGGGGCCTGGCAGCCGGCGGCCAGGAGCAGCACCGCCACCAGCAGCAGGGCCACCGGGCCCGCGCCCGCGGGCCGGGGCGGGCCGGTCAAGCGCCCGGTCATCTCACGGGTGCAGGTGGGCGGTGCCCCCGCCCCCGGTCTTGGAGCCGCCGGCCGGCATGCTCTTGGCCATGACCTTCTCGATGGCGTCGACGAGCACGTTGGCCACCCCCACCATCTGCTGGTAGCCCTCGTCCTGGGCCTGCTGGGCCCCGGCGTAGTCCTTGGCCGCGTAGGCGTCGACCTGGTTGATCAGGTGCTCGTCGTGGGAGGTGATGGCCTCGGTGAGCGGGTCGGTGGCGAGCACGTTGCGGACCACGTCGCTGAAGAACAGGGCCAGGCGCTCGGCGAACCCGTCCAGGTTCTCCTTGGCCACCGTCCTGGCCGCCTCGTCGTTGCCGGCGACCGCGGCCGTGTAGGCCATCAGCCCCTCGACGTGGTTGGCCCAGGCGGACTGGAACTCCTTGGCCTTGGCCGGGCCGACGATCCCGCTCAGGGCCTTGGTGAGGGTGGCGGTGTTGGCGTTGACCTGGGCGGCCGCGGCCTCGAACTCGGGCGACCCGGCGAAGGTGGCCCGCTGGGCGTCCACGATCAGCTCCATGTGCTCGCCCAGCAGCATGGCGAAGGCCGAGCGGAGGTTCTCCGGGGCCGTGTCCAGGCCGGCCGCCTCCTTGGCGGGCAGGCCGGCGCCGGCCAGGGTGGTGCCGGTGCCGTAGGTGCCCTCATAGGTCGCCCGCTCCAGCTTGTAGGCCTTGGCGTAGTCGCGGTCGGCGTAGGCGTCGGCCTGGGCCATGAGCTGCTCGACCCGGGTTTCGGCGGCCCGGGTGGCCGGGGCCGCCGGCACCCGGCCGTCGCTGGCCGAGGCCAGCCAGGCGCCCCAGTCCTTGCAGCCGTCGAGCAGGGCGGCGCGGGCTTGCTGGGCGGCCTCGCCGTCGCCGGCGGCGGTGGCCTTGCCGTAGGCGGCCAGCTCGTCGGTGTAGGCGGCCCAGAGCTGCTTGAACTTCTCCGCCTGGGCGGGGTCGTAGGTCACCCCGACCGCCTGCTCCAGGGCGGCGGCGTTGGCGGACAGCGAGCCCTGGACGACCTTCTCGAGCTCGGGGGACCTGGCGGCCTCGCTGCGGGTGAGGCGCACGGCCAGCAGGGCGTGCTGGCCGAAGAGCTGCTCGAAGCGGGCCCGGACCTCGCGCGGGGAGGCGCCGGCACCCAGGGCCGCCGGCGCGGTGTGCTCGTGGATGGTGGTGCTCGTGGCCACCGCCGCGGCCGGGCGGGCGCCGTCCCCGTTCGAGGTGCAACCCCCCGCCGCCGCCAGCGTCACCATGACCAGACCGGTCAGACCGACACGAACCCGCACGATGCCCCTCCCGTGATGCGTGTCCAGGCTGCAGGCCAGTATGGGAAGCTCAGCGTGCTCGGACATCGTCCGTTTTGACGAGGCTGGCGTACGTTTCGATAACGATACGCAGTGAGCAGGTGGCGTTGATGGAGCACCACGGGCACGCGGGCGGGCATGGCGACCACGCGGCCCAGTTCCGGGACCGGTTCTGGTGGAGCCTGGTCATGAGCGTGCCGGTGGTCGTCTACTCCGAGATGGTCCAGGAATGGCTGCGGTTCACCCCGCCGCAGTTCCCGGGCTCGCGGTGGGTGGCGCCGGTGCTGGGCACGGCGGTGTTCCTCTACGGCGGCCGGCCGTTCCTGGAGGGCGGCCTGGCCGAGCTGCGCAGCCGCGAGCCGGGCATGATGCTGCTCATCTCCCTGGCCATCCTGGTCGCCTTCGGGGCCAGTGTGGCGACCATGTTCGGAGCCTTCGAGCTCGAGTTCTGGTGGGAGCTCTCGCTGCTGATCGTGATCATGCTGCTCGGCCACTGGCTGGAGATGCGGGCCCTCGGCCAGGCCTCCAGCGCCCTTGACGCCCTGGCCGCCCTGCTCCCCGACGAGGCCGACCTGGTCACCCCCGAGGGGACCCGGACGGTCCCGATCTCCGACCTGGCCGTCGCCGACGTGGTCCTGGTCCGCCCGGGTGGCCGGGTCCCGGCCGACGGCGTGGTCGTGGACGGGGCGGCCGAGCTGGACGAGTCGATGATCACCGGCGAGTCCCGCCCGGTGCCCAGGGGCGAGGGCGACCGGGTGGTCGCGGGCACGGTGGTGACCGACTCGGCGGTGCGGGTCCGGGTCGACGCGGTCGGGGAGGAGACCGCCCTGGCCGGGATCCGCCGGCTGGTCGCCGAGGCCCAGACCTCCCGCTCCCGGGCCCAGGCCCTGGCCGACCGGGCGGCGGCGCTGCTGTTCTGGTTCGCGCTCGGGGCCGGCATCCTCACCCTGGTCGTCTGGCTGGCCCTGGGCGAACCCGACCAGGCGATCGAGCGCACCGTGACCGTGCTCGTGATCGCCTGCCCCCACGCCCTCGGGCTGGCCATCCCCCTGGTCATCGCCATCTCCACCGGGCTGGCGGCCCGCAACGGCATCCTGGTCAAGGACCGCCTGGCCCTGGAGCGGACGCGGACCGTGGACGCGTTCCTGTTCGACAAGACCGGCACCCTGACCACCGGCCGGCCCCGGGTCGGCGGGGTGGCGGCGGTGGACGGCGACACCGACGGCCTGCTCCGGACGGCCGGCGCCGTGGAGGCGGACTCCGAGCACCCGCTGGCCAGGGCGATCGTGGCCGAGGCCCGGGAACGCACCGGCGGGGAGCTGCCCGAGGCGGGCGAGTTCCGGGCCATGACCGGCCGCGGGGTCCAGGCCCGGGTCGGGGGGGCCACGGTCGCCGTCGGCGGGCCGGCCCTGCTGCGGCAGCTGGCCGTGGCCGAGCCCGGGGAGCTGGCCGCCGAGGTCGCCGGCTGGCGGGGCCGGGGGGCGACGGTGCTGTTCGTGGTCGGCGACGACAAGGTGCTGGGCGCCCTGGCCCTCGAGGACACCGTCCGGCCCGAGTCCCGCGAGGCCGTGGACGGGCTCCACCGCCTGGGCCGGCGGGTGGTCATGCTCACCGGCGACGCCCGCCAGGTGGCCGAGGCCGTGGCCGCCGACCTCGGGGTCGACGAGGTGCTGGCCGAGGTCCTGCCCGAGGACAAGGACGAGGCCGTGGCCGGCCTCCAGCGCCGAGGGCTCAAGGTGGCCATGGTCGGCGACGGGGTCAACGACGCCCCCGCCCTGGCCCGGGCCGACGTCGGCATCGCCATCGGCGCCGGCACCGACGTGGCCATCGAGTCGGCCGGGATCGTGCTCGCCGCCAACGACCCCCGCGGCGTCCTCGCGGTTCAGAAGTTGTCCCAGACCAGCTACCGGAAGATGTTGCAGAATCTTGCCTGGGCGACCGGCTACAACCTGCTGGCCGTGCCGGTCGCCGCCGGCGCCCTGGCCTGGGCCGGCGTCACCCTGGCCCCGGCCGTCGGCGCCATCCTGATGAGCCTGTCCACCATCGTCGTCGCCCTCAACGCCCAGCTCCTGCGGGGTCTGGACCTCGGGCAGGAGAGAGGAGACCGCAGTGACCGACCAGGCGACCGACCAGGGCCGGATGAGCGGCATCACCATGGCCGAGCTGGCGCTGGCGGCCCGCAACCACGGCATGCCCCTTGAGGCCCTGCGCTACGACGTCACCCCGGTCGGGCTCCACTACCTGCTGATCCACTTCGACATCCCCGAGGCCGACGGGCGCACCTGGGCCCTGGAGCTCGGCGGGGCGGTGGCCCGCCCGCTCACCCTGACCATGGAGGAGCTGCGGCGCCGGCCCCAGGTGACCGCCCCGGTGACCCTGGAGTGCGCCGGCAACGGCCGGGCCCGGCTCGACCCGCGGCCGATCAGCCAGCCCTGGCTGGAGGAGGCGGTGGGCACGGCCGAGTGGACCGGCACCCCCCTGGCCCCCCTGCTGGAGGAGGCCGGGGTCGCCCCGGACGCCGTCGAGGTCGTGTTCGCCGGGGCCGACCGGGGCGTCCAGGCCGGGCTGGAGCACGACTACGAGCGCAGCCTCACCGTCGACGAGGCGATGCGTCCCGAGGTCCTGCTCGCCTGGGAGGTCAACGGCCAGCCCCTGCCGCCCCAGCACGGCTTCCCGCTGCGCCTGGTCGTGCCCGGCTGGTACGGCATGACCTCGGTGAAGTGGCTGCGCCGGATCACCGCCGTCACCGAGCCGTTCACCGGCTTCCAGCAGACCGGCACCTACCTGCTGCACACCTCCGAGGACGACCCGGGCACGCCGGTGACCCGGATCCAGCCCCGCTCGCTGATGCTCCCGCCGGGCATCCCCGAGTTCGAGTCCCGGGTGCGGATCTGCCCGGCCGGCCGCCAGCGGCTGACCGGCCGGGCCTGGTCGGGCCTGGCCCCGGTCGCCGCCGTCGAGGTCAGCACCGACGGCGGCGCCACCTGGGCGCCGGCCCGGCTGGAGGAGCAGTCCGCCCCGTGGGCCTGGGCCGGGTGGACCCACGAGTGGGAGGCCACCCCCGGCAGCTACGAGCTGTGCTCCCGGGCCACCGACGCCGCCGGCAACACCCAGCCCCTGGAGGCGCCCTGGAACACCGGCGGCTACGCCAACAACGCCGTCCAGCGGGTCCCGGTCCGCGTCGACGACGCCCCCGGCGCGTGACCTCGCGCACCCTGACCGTCGGGGCAGTCCAGGTCACGGCCGTCTGCGACGTCGACGCGGACTTCCCCGACCCGCTCGGCGACGCCTTCCCGGCCGTCGAGGCGGCCGCGTGGGCGCCCTACCGGCGGCGCTACCCGGAGGTGTTCGACGGCCCCGACCGCTGGCGGCTGCGCGACTGGTGCTTTCTGGTCCGGGCCGGCAACCGGGTCGTGCTGGTCGACACCGGGGTCGGCGGGCCCGGGACGCCGGGCGCCACCTGGATCGGCACGCCGGGACGGCTGCCCGGGGAGCTGGCCGCCGCCGGGGTCGAGCCGGACGAGGTCGACGTGGTCGTCCTCACCCACCTGCACCTCGACCACGTCGGCTGGAACCTGGCCACCGACGGCGGGTCGCCCAGGCCGCTGTTCCCGCGGGCCCGCTACCTGGTCCAGCGGGCCGACTGGGAGGCGTTCGCGGCCCGGCCCGAGGCGACCAGGGTGGCGTTCGACCGCTGCGTGCGGCCCCTCCAGGACCTCGGGGTGGCCGACCTAGTCGACGGCGACCGCACCCTCGGCCCCGAGCTCTCGGTCCTGCACACCCCCGGCCACACCCCGGGCTCCCAGAGCCTGCTGGTCCGCTCGGGGGCCGCGGCGGTCCTGCTCTGGGGTGACGTCGCCAACCACCCGGCCCAGGTCGACCGGCCCGACTGGGGCCCGGCCAGCGACGCCCTCCCCGAGGTGGCCCGCCAGACCCGGCGGCGCCTCCTCGACCGGCTCGAGGCCGAGACCATGTGGCTGGCCCCCGCCCACTTCCCCGAGCCGTTCGGCACCGTCACCCGGGACCCCGACGGCCGCCACTGGACCGGCCGCCGCTGACCTCGGCGGCGGCGGCGGCGCCGATGTAGAAGCCGAGGGCCCGGTAGGCGTCGAACTGCTCGTGGTCGAAGAACTGGTCCCCGGTGGACTGGTGGGGGAAGGCGCTCTCCTTGAGGGCGTAGCTCAGCAGCTCGTAGGGGACGTCCCGGGTGAGCAGGGCCTTGGCCACGATCAGGGTGCCGGTGGCCGACGCCGCCGCCTCGCCGTCGACCTGGAACGGCTCGGGGTACTCGATCGTGCCGCGCAGCACCGCCGACCTGGACAGGCGGGCGTTGAGCCGCTCCAGCACGTCCGGGGGCTCCAGCGGGTCGGCGCTGCCGGGGACCACCCCGGTCGGGTCGGTGAGGGTGATGCGCACCCCCAGCTCCTCATAGGCGAGGGTGATGGCCTCGGACAGGGTGGTGGCGAAGGGCGGCGCGTCGCCGCTGGCGTCGATGCAGACGGCGGTGCGGACACGGTGGCGGAGCAGCTCGACCAGGCCCAGGTTCTCCCAGTGGCCGCCGTCGGTGCACAGCAGCATCCGGCCCTCGGCCGGGTAGGCGCCGATGATCTCGCGCAGCTGGTAGGGGAGCCGGCGGGCG
>DASZON010000525.1:0-10803 GCA_035550755.1 Actinomycetota bacterium
CCGCCTCCGACGCCCTCCGGGCCGGGCGGCGGGCGGCCCGGACCGGGGAGGAGCCGTTCTTCGACCGCGGCCCCGGATATGCCATGCTCGCCGGGCGGCCATCCGCTGATATCGATCAACCCGACGGGGTAGGGTGACCCCAAATGGAGCGCAACGTCTACCTGACCGCGATCGAGCCGGGCAGCGGCAAGTCGGCGGTCGCCCTGGGGGTCATGGAGGCGCTGGCCTCGCTGGGCCGGGTGGGGTACTTCCGGCCGATCGTCGCCGAGGGTGACGAGCCCGACAACGACATCGAGCTGATCCGCCGCCGCTACCGGCTGCCCCAGACCTACGAGGAGTCCTACGGGGCGGTGGTCGACGACCTGCGGGCGATGAGCGACCGCGGCCACTACGAGGAGCTGCTCAAGGGGATCCTCGACGCCTACAAGCGCCTGGACGACGCCACCGACCTGCTCCTGGTCGAGGGGAGCGACTTCAGCGAGGCCTCGCGGGCGCTCGAGTTCGACTTCAACGCCGACGTCGCCAACCACCTCGGCTGCCCGGTGCTGCTGGTGGTGCGGGGCAGCAGCCGGTCGGTGGAGCGGGTCCTCGAGGTCGTGCAGCTGGCCCGCGGGTCGCTCACCGGCCGGGGCTGCACCATCCTGGCCATCATCTGCAACAGGGTCGCCGCCGACAGCGTCGACGAGGTCCGCCGGCGGGTCCAGGAGGTCGTCGACGAGCCCGCCTACGTCCTGCCCGAGGTGCCGGAGCTGGCCGCCCCCACCGTGGCCGAGGTCGCCAAGGCCCTGGCCGCGCAGTTCCTGCGGCCGGTCCAGGGGGCCGACGAGCCCAGCGCCCGGCGCGAGGTCGGCAACGTGATCGTCGGCGCCATGAGCCTGCCCCACTTCCTCGACCACATCCACGACGGCGACATGATCATCACCCCCGGCGACCGCGCCGACCTGATCGTTGGCAGCCTGGCCTCGCGCTTCTCGGGCACCTTCCCCAACATCGCCGGTCTCGTCCTGACCGGCGGGCTGGTCCCTGAGCCATCGGTGCTGCGGCTGCTCGACGGGCTGGGCGCCGCCGACCTGCCGGTGCTGGCCGTCGAGGCCGACACCTACCGGACCGCCGCCACCGTGTCCGGGGTCCGCGGCGTCCTCACCCCCGAGAGCGACCGCAAGATCGCCGCCGCCCTTGGGGTCTTCTCCGCCCATGTCGACCGCGGGGCCCTGCTGGGCCGGATCGAGGTCACCCGGACCGAACGGGTCACCCCGCTGATGTTCGAGCAGCGGCTGCTGGAGCGGGCCAAGGCCGACCGCCGCCACATCGTCCTCCCCGAGGGCGGCGACGACCGGATCCTCCAGGCGGCCGAGGAGGTGCTGCTGCGGGGCATGGCCGACCTGACCGTCCTCGGCGAACCCGACGCCGTCAAGAGCCGGGCCGCCTCCCTTGGGCTGGAGCTGGATGGCCTGCGGGTGGTCGACCCCCACAGCTCGGAATGGCGCGAGGACTTCGCCGACACCTACTACCAGCTGCGCAGGCACAAGGGCGTGGCCCGGCCGGTCGCCGAGGATCTGCTGGCCGACGTCTCCTACTTCGGCACCATGATGGTCTACAAGGGTCTGGCCGACGGGATGGTCTCGGGGGCCGCCCACACCACCGCCCACACCATCCGGCCGGCGTTCGAGTTCATCCGCACCGTCGCTGGGACCTTGATCGTCTCCAGCGTGTTCCTGATGCTGCTGGCCGACCGGGTGCTGGTCTACGGCGACTGCGCGGTCGTGCCCAACCCCAACGCCGAGCAGCTGGCCGACATCGCCGTGGCCTCGGCCGCCACCGCCGCCCAGTTCGGCATCGAGCCCCGGGTGGCCATGCTGTCCTACTCGACCGGCGAGTCGGGCGCCGGCAGCGACGTCGACAAGGTCCGCCAGGCCACCGCCTTCGCCCGCGAGCGCCGGCCCGACCTGCTCATCGAAGGGCCGATCCAGTACGACGCGGCCATCGACCCGGCGGTGGCCCGCTCCAAGCTGCCCGACAGCCAGGTCGCCGGCCGGGCCACCGTGTTCGTGTTCCCCGACCTCAACACCGGCAACAACACCTACAAGGCGGTGCAGCGCTCGGCCGGGGCGGTCGCCGTCGGCCCGATCCTCCAGGGGCTGCGCAAGCCGGTGAACGACCTGTCCCGGGGGGCGCTGGTCACCGACATCGTCAACACCGTGGCCATCACCGCCATCCAGGCCCAGGGGCTGGAGGATGCCTAGGGTTCTGGTCGTCAACACCGGGTCGTCGTCGATCAAGTACCAATTGTTCGAAATGGACGGCCCGAAGGTGCTCGCCTCGGGCGTGGTCGAGCGGATCGGGGAGGCCGGATCGACGCTGACCCACCGGGCCGGGGACGCCGACCCGCTGGTCGTGGAGGAACGCGTCGCCGACCACTCCGAGGGCTTCGAGCGGGTCTTCCACGCCTTCGAGACCACCGGGGGGCCGGTCACCGACCTGGCCGGGATCGGCCACCGGGTCGTCCACGGCGGCGACCGGCTCACCGAGCCGACCCTGATCGACGCCGAGGCCGTCGCCGCCATCGCCGACCAGGCCCCCCTGGCCCCGCTGCACAACCCCAGCAACCTGCTCGGCATCCGTATCACCATGTCCAGCTTCCCCGAGACCCCGCAGGTGGCGGTGTTCGACACCGCCTTCCACCAGACGATGCCGCCCCGGGCCTACCGCTACGCCCTCCCGGCCGAGCTCGCCCGCGACCTCCGCATCCGCCGCTACGGCTTCCACGGCACCTCCCACGCCTACGTGTCGCGCAAGGCGGCCGAGCACCTGGGCCGCCCGGCCGCCGAGCTCAACGTGATCACCCTGCACCTCGGCAACGGGGCCAGCGTGGCCGCCGTCCAGGGCGGGCGCTGCATCGACACCTCGATGGGCCTGACCCCGCTGGAGGGCCTGGTCATGGGGACCCGCAGCGGTGACCTGGACCCGGCGGTGGTGTTCTACCTGCACCGCGAGGCCGGCCTGTCGGTCGACGACATCGACGACCTGCTCAACAAGCGCTCCGGCATGCTCGGGCTCGCCGGGGCCAACGACATGCGCGAGGTCGCCCGCCTGGTCGCCGAGGGCGACGAGGCGGCCACCGAGGCCCTGGACGTCTACTGTTACCGCATCCGCAAGTACGTCGGCGCCTACGCCGCCGCCCTTGGCCGCCTCGACGCCCTGGTCTTCACCGCCGGCGTCGGCGAGAACAACGACGCCGTCCGCGTCGGCGTCTGCCAGGACCTGGAGGGTCTCGGGGTCACCCTGGACGCCCGGCGCAACAAGGGCCGCTCCGGCAAGGCCCGCACCATCTCGACCGACGCCAGCAAGGTCGCCGTCCTGGTCGTCCCCACCAACGAGGAGCTCGAGATCGCCGAGCAGACCCTCGCGGTGGTCGGCGGCTGAGCCTTCGTCCGGCGCTGCCGTCGGCAGGAATCCTGAAATTACGTACTTGAATCTCGGCATTTCCTCCTCTAGCGTCTTCCGAGTTGGAAGCGTATGTGCCTGTTCGAGGAGTCATCCGGTTCTGACACCTCGACGCGCTCGGGCAGGCCTTCCCGGGGGAGGAGGAAGTCCGGTCAGGCTGTAACGCCTGGACGCTGAACGACGGTCTTTAGTACAGGCCGATAGAGACAATTCCACGCTCAACACCACCATGACGAGCCAGTCGTGGCTGCCCGCCTTGGGCGGCTAGGTCGTCGGCGTGCCTGAACGCCGCCGGGCCAGTCACCTGTAGACGCGCCACCGGCCACTGACAATTGTCAAGGGGGAGCTTCGTGGCGCGCTTGCAACGACGATACCTTGACAGCAACGCCCTTTCCGACAACCAATCCAGCACCACCCGGCGGCATCATCGTCCGTGGGCCGGCCACGCCGCCGGCCCGCCGTCCCGGGCGGCCTTGATGGCCGCCGGCCCGGACAGGACGGCGGCCGGCGGCGCGCTGCACCGCTACCACAACATCGCCGTCGGGCTCGCCTTCTCGGACGCCGTCTGCGTGGTCATCGCGTTGCTGGCCTCCTACGCGCTGCGCTACCCCGGCCGGCTGGTGCCAATCCCCGAGGCGATGGTGGTGGCGCTGGCCCCGCTGATCTGGGTCGCCGTGTTCTACAGCTTCGACCTGTACGCCCCCCAGCACCTGTCGGCGCCCGAGGAGCTGCGCCGGGTCATCGGCGCCTCCGGGGTGGGCATCATCCTGCTGGCCATGGGGAGCTTCTGGTCCAAGGCGTCGTTCTCCCGGACCTGGGTCGGGCTCACCTGGGCGCTGGTCCTGGTGCTCGAGCTGCTGCCGCGGCGGGCCTGGCGCGTGTACCAGTGGCGCCTGCGGCTGGACGGACGGCTCGCCCTGCGGACCCTGATCGTGGGCACCTCGGCCGACGCGGCCAGGCTGGTGGAGATCCTCAGGGTCGCGGCGTCCGGCTACTCCCCGCTCGGCCACGTGCAGGCCTCCGAGCCAGATGTGCCCGCCAACCGGCTGCCCGTCCTCGGCCGCATCGGCGAGCTCGACCGCCTGGTCCGCGAGCATGACGCCGACTGCCTGTTCGTCGCCTCCACGGGAATCACCGAGGCGGACATGTCCCGGGTCACCCAGGTGGCCCGCCAGGCCGAGGTCGAGGTCCGGGTGCTGGCCAACCTGCCGCAGATGCTGACCTCGCGCCTGGCGCTGCTGAAGGTCGGGGCCGCGATCGCGGTCGCGCTCCGGCCCGTGCGCCTGACCGGGCCGCAGGCCGCCATGAAACGGCTCCTCGACCTGGCCGTGGCGTCGGTTGCGCTGCTGCTCAGCCTGCCCCTGTGGCCGGTCATCTTCCTGGCCATCCGGCTCGACTCCCGCGGCCCGGCCCTGTTCCACCAGGAGCGGGTGACCAAGGACGGCCGCATCTTCCGGATGCACAAGTTCCGGACCATGCGGACCGGCGACCACGGCCTCGACACGACCAAGCCGTTCTTCAAGCTCCAGTCCGACCCCCGGCTGACCCGGGTCGGGGGGTTCCTGCGCCGCTACAGCCTCGACGAGCTGCCGCAGCTGTGGAACGTCATCACCGGGGACATGAGCATCGTGGGCCCCCGCCCCCTGCCCGCCGACCAGGTGGCGGCCAACGCCGAGCAGCTGGCGCCGCGCCAGGTGGTGCCGGCGGGGGTCACCGGCTGGTGGCAGATCAACGGCCGCAGCCGGGTGACGGCCGAGGAGGCGCTCCGGCTGGACCTGTTCTACATCGAGAACTGGTCGCCCACCCTCGACCTCTACATCCTGCTGAAGACCTTCGGCGCGCTCGTCAGCCGCCAGGGGGCCTACTGAGATGCGCTGGCCTCGCGGCCCGGCGCCGGCCTGAGGACCGGCATGTGCGGGATCCTGGGGACCTGCGGTCTGGCGACCGGCGCCGGCCAGCTGGCGGCGATGTCCGACGCCATCGCCCACCGGGGGCCGGACGCCTCCGGCACCTGGACGAGCCCGGACGGCCGCCTCCGGCTCGGGCACCGGCGGCTGTCGATCATCGACCTGTCCGCCGCGGCCAACCAGCCGTTCGTCAAGGACGGGCTGGTGCTGGTGTTCTGCGGCGAGATCTACAACTACCGGGAGCTGCGGGCCGAACTGGTCGCCGCCGGGACCGGCTTCCGGACCGGCTCCGACACCGAGGTGCTGCTGGAGGCGTGGCGCCGCTGGGGGCCGGCCAGCCTCCGCCGCCTGCGCGGCATGTTCGCCTTCGCGCTGTTCGACAGCCGGCAGGGCACCCTCACCCTGGCCCGCGACCCCTTCGGCATCAAGCCGCTGTTCTGGACCGCCCGCGACGGCGGCGTCGCCTTCGCCTCGGAGCTGAAGGGGCTGCGGCCGCTGCTGGGCGACCGCCCCCCGATCGACCACGGCGCCATCGTGGCCTCGCTGCTGTACTACTGGGTGCCCGAGGACCACTGCGTCTACCGGGGCGTCGAGAAGCTGCCGGCCGGCAGCTGGCTGCAGGTGACCCCGGACGGCCGGCACCGGCTGGAGCGCTACTACGACCCCCGCGCCGAGCTGGCCGCACCGCCCGCCCGGCGGGTCGACGTGGAGGAGCTGCGCCGGGTGCTGGAGGACTCGGTCGCCGCCCACCTGGTGGCCGACGTGCCGATCTCCACCTTCCTGTCCGGCGGCCTCGACTCCAGCCTCCTCACCGTCCTGGCCGCCCGCCACAACCCCGACATCGACAGCTACACCATCTCGTTCCGGCCAGAGGACCGCCGCCTGGAGGCGATGCCCGACGACCTGGCCTACGCCCGCAGCCTGGCCGGCCGGCACGGCATCCGCCTGCACGAGGTCGAGATCGCCCCCGACGTGGCCGACCTGCTGCCCCGCATGGTCCATACCCTCGACGAGCCGATCGGCGACGCGGCCGCCATCAACGCCTACCTGATCTGCCGGGCGGCCAGGGACGCCGGGGTGAAGGTGCTGCTGTCGGGCATGGGCGCGGACGAGCTGTTCGGAGGCTACCGCAAGCACTACGCCTGCCTGCTCGCCGCCCGCTACCGGCGCCTGCCCGGCGGCCTGCGCCACCGGGTCGTCGCCCCGGCGGTCCGGCGGCTGCCGGTGGCCGGCCGGCGCCGTGGCTACCGGGCGGCGCGGTGGGCCAAGCGCTTCGTCGCCTTCGCCGACCTGCCCGAGGAGGCGGCGTTCCGGCGCAGCTACACCCACTACGACGTCGGCGAGCTGCACGAGCTGCTCGACCCCGAGCTGTGGCCGCTGGTCGACCAGCTGGTGGACGAGCACGCCGCCGTCTACCACGAGGGCCCGGCCGGCGACCAGGTCAACCGCATGTGCTACACCGACACCCGGCTGTTCCTCCCGGGCCTCAACCTCGCCTACACCGACCGGGCCAGCATGGCCGCCTCCACCGAGGTGCGGGTCCCGTACGTCGACAAGGAGGTGGCCGCGGCCGCCTTCGCCATCGGTGGCAGCGCCAAGATCGTCGGCCGGGAGCGCAAGGCGGTCCTCAAGCGCGCCGCCGAGGCCTGGCTGCCCCGGGAGATCGTCTACCGGCCCAAAGGGCTGTTCAGCGCGCCGCTCAGGGCCTGGATCCGGCGTGACCTGGCCGACATGGTCGAGGACCTGGTCGCCGGGGGGACGCTGGTCACCTCGGGCCTGGTCGACAAGCAGCTGGTCCGGGCCATGATCGACGCCGACCGGCGCGGTCTGGCCGACCGGTCCAAGGAGATCTGGCAGCTGCTGACCCTCGAGGTCTGGTACCGCCAGCAGGACGGCGGGCGATGAAGCAGATCGCCCAGAACTACCGGTCCGGCGAGCTGGCGCTGCTGGAGGTCCCGGTCCCCGCCGGTGGGCCGGGCGGCGTGCTGGTCCGCACCCGGTTCTCGCTCATCTCCACCGGCACCGAGCTGATGAAGCTCAACGAGAGCAAGCTGTCGCTGCTGGGCAAGGCCCGGGCCCGCCCCGACCAGGTCCGCAAGGTCGTGCAGTCGGTTTCCCAGCAGGGCGTGCGCGCCACCTACCGCAAGGTCAGCGACCGGCTGGACGCCTACACACCACTCGGCTACTCGCTGTCCGGCGAGGTCGTCGAGGTCGGCGCCGGCGTGGAGGGCCTCGCCGTCGGGCAGCGGGTGGCCTGCGCCGGCAACCGCTACGCCCTCCACGCCGAGTACAACTGGGTCCCGCGCAACCTCTGCGTGCCCGTCCCCGAGGGGGTCGCCGACGAGCACGCCGCCTTCACCACCGTCGGCGCCATCGCCATGCAGGGCTACCGGCAGTCGGAGGCCCGGCTGGGAGAGACCGCCTGCGTCATCGGCCTCGGCCTGGTCGGCCAGCTGCTGGTCCAGCTCCTGCGGGCGGCCGGGGTCCAGGTGGTCGGCCTCGACCCGTCGCCCGAGCGGTGCCGGCTGGCCGAGCGGAGCGGCGCGAGCGCCTGCCGCGCGCCCGACCCGGCCAGCCGCGGCCCGGTCCTGGCCGCCCTGGCCGCCCTCAGCGACGGCGCCGGCGCCGACCACGTCTTCCTCACCGCCGGTGGCGACACCAACCAGCCGGTCGAGCTCGCCGCCGCGCTGGCCCGCGACCGGGCCCGGGTGATCGACATCGGCAAGTGCCGCCTCGACCTGCCCTGGACCGAGTACTACGCCAAGGAGCTGGAGGTCCGCTTCTCCCGCTCCTACGGTCCCGGTCGCTACGACCCGACCTACGAGGAGGGCGGGGTCGACTACCCGATCGGCCATGTCCGCTGGACCGAGCGGCGCAACCTGGCCTGCTTCCTCGACCTGGTGGCCGAGGGCCGGCTCGAGCTCGACCCGCTCGTCTCGGCGGTGCTGCCGTTCGAGGACGCGGTCGGCACCTACGAGCGGATCCAGCGCGGCGAGCAGGACGGCGTCGGGGTCCTGTTCCGCTACCCGGTCGACGGGCCGGCGCAGCGCCGCCTGGCCGCCACCCCGCCGGTTGTCCGCCCCACCCGCCAGCCCACCGCCCGGCCGACGGTGCGGCTCGGGGTGATCGGGGCCGGGAGCTACGCCACCAGCATGCTCCTGCCCCACCTGCGTGACCGGGACGACGTGCGGCTGGTCGAGGTGGCGACCGCGACCGGGCTGTCGGCGGCCAACGCCCAGCGCAAGTTCGGCTTCGAGCGCTGTTCCACCGACCACCGGGGCCTGCTGGCCGACGAGGGGGTCGACGCCGTGCTGATCGCCACCCGCCACCACGCGCACGCGGCCATGGTGTGCGAGGCCCTGCGGGCCGGCAAGGCGGTGTTCGTCGAGAAGCCCCTGGCGGTCGACCCCGACCAGCTCGAGGCGATCCTGGCCGCGGTCGAGGAGACCGGCAACGACCGCCTGACGGTCGGGTTCAACCGGCGCTTCGCCCCCCTGCTGGTCGCCCTCAAGGGGGCCTTCGGCCCCCGGAGCGGCCCCGTGCAGGTCCGGTACGACGTCAACGCCGGCCGGCTGGAGGCGGGGAGCTGGTACGCCCGGCCCGAGGAGGGCCCGCGGCTGGTGGGGGAGGGCTGCCACTTCGTCGACACCGTCTCCTGGTGGCTCGACCAGGACCCGGTGGCGGTGTTCGCGGCCGCCGCCGCCGAGCCCGACGACACCACCACCACCCTGCTGTACCCCGACGGGTCGGTGGCCACCATCGTCTACCAGACCGGCGGCGACCCGCGCGCGCCCAAGGAGCTGGTGCTGGTCAGCGGAGGCGGGCAGCTGGCCCGGCTGCACAACTTCCAGCGGACCGAGCTGTGGCGGGGCGGCCGCCGCCACGTCCGCCGGTCCCGAGGCGGCGTCGACAAGGGCCAGCGCCAGGAGCTGGCGGCCTTCGTGCGGGCGGTCGCCGAGGCAGGGCCCATGCCGGTCCCGCTCGACTCGCTGGTGGCCACCACCCGGGCCACCTTCGCCGCCCGCCGCAGCCTGGCCAGTCGGGGACTGGAGGCGGTTGCGGGCCAGGCGCCCGACGGAGGGGCCGGATGAACCTGCGCTGGTACGCCCGCCGGCTGGCCAGCATGTCACCGGCCGAGCTGGCCGGTCGGGGCCGCGACGAGCTGGTCAGGTGGCGCTGGCGGCGCCGGCAGGTCATCGACGCCGGCGCCGACCCGGCCAGGGTCCCGGCCGACTGCCCGCCGTTCGCCGCCCGGCTCCCAGCCGCCGGTGCCGCCGTCCCCGAGGAGGCCAGGGTCCGGCTCAAGGAGGCCGCCGAGGGCCTGCTGGGCGGGCGCTGGCCGATGCTCGGCCACGACCGCGAGGACATGGTGGCGGCACCGGACTGGTTCCTGGACCCGGGCACCGGCCGGCGGGCGCCCGACCGCGCCTACTGCTTCGACATCGACCACCGCGACCCGGTGGTGGTCGGCAACCTCAAGCAGGTCTGGGAGCCGTCCCGCCACCAGCACCTGACCGTGCTCGCGGCCGCCTACCACCTCGGCGGCGAGGACCGCTACGCCGACGCCGTCGCCGCCCAGCTGCGCTCGTGGTGGACGGCCAACCCGTTCCTGTCCGGCATCCACTGGACCAGCGGCATCGAGCTCGGCCTGCGGCTGCTGTCCTGGGTGTGGCTCCGCCGGCTGCTGGACGGCTGGCCCGGGGCGGGGCCGCTGTTCGAGGGCAACCCCGCCTTCCTGCGCCAGCTCCGCCACCACCAGGAGTGGCTGGCCCGGCTGCCGAGCCGGGGGTCGTCGGCCAACAACCACCTCCTGGCCGAGCTGGCCGGCCAGTTCGCCGCCAGCTGCGCGTTCCCCTGGTTCCCGGAGAGCGCCACCTGGCGGTCGGCCGCGGCCGCCAGGCTGGGACCCGAGCTGGCCAGGCAGACCTTTGCCGACGGCCTCAACCGCGAGCTGGCCACCGAGTACCACGGCTTCGTCCTCGAGCTCGGGCTGGCCGCCGCCCTGGAGGGGGAGCGGGCCGGCCACCCGCTCGGCGGCCAGGTCTGGGACACCTTGCGGCGCATGACCGACGCCCTGGCCGCGGTCGTCGACGTGCGCCTGCGCCCTCCCCGCCAGGGCGACGCCGACGACGGCCACGGCCTGCTGCTCGACCCGCCCGGCTACGACCGGTGGGCGTCCCTGCTGGCCACCGGTGCGGCTCTGTTCGGCCCCGCTTCCTGGTGGCCGGCCCGGCCACCCCCCACCGACCTCCGGACCCCGCTGTGGACCCGGCTCGCACCCGGGCCGCCGCCCGGCGGGGCCCGGCCGCCACGGCGGCCGTCGCTGTTCGGCGGCGCCGGCATGGCCCTGCTGCGCGACCTCGACGGCCGGCCCGACGAGCTGTGGTGCCGGGCCGACCACGGCCCCCACGGGTACCTGTCGATCGCCGCCCACGCCCACGCCGACGCCCTG